>JBEKFN010000434.1:0-5245 GCA_050013295.1 Terriglobales bacterium | reverse complement strand
CAGGGAGAACATTTGCTCCCGCTAGTCCATCGCGTGATTTCGCTGCTGAAGCGATGGTTGATGGGCACTCATCAGGGTGCTGTCGGGCACGACCACCTCGACGACTACCTCGACGAATTCGTGTTCCGCTTCAACCGCCGCACATCAACATCACGAGGGAAGTTGTTCTATCGACTCGCTCAACAGGCTGTCCAGGTGAATCCGGCCCCGTTTGCAATTCTGATCAAACCACGACCTGTTGGGCCTGGTGGCGTCAAGTAAATATCCCTATCCGCCGATGTCAACCAAGAAATTCATCCTTTTGTTTGGGAATCATCAAACGGTGCATCGGGATCAATAGCCCGATTCACCAGAGTGACTAACTTCCTCAATTGCACGTTCGAGAGGCGGCGGGGCAAACGTTCAAGCAGCAGTTTTTTGGGGAGCACTTGAATGTAATGGGCCTTCAAGAAAGATGGTTCGGATAGCCCCGTTTCCCCCGGTTCCATCCGGATGACAGTTGGGCCTTCCGCACCGAAACTGCCGAATGGCACCACCAAGACAGAGTCAACTTTGTCAGAACGGTTTCTGCTATCAAGCGAGATGATTACAACTGTGTGTTTCTTCCCCCCGGTATCAGCCTTCCAGATTTCGCCACGTTGGGCGTTAGGGTTCACGGTCAAACTCCATACCCTTAACCGCCGTAGCTAGATTAGCGGCCATCTCATTCTCCTCGGCAAGTGCCTTGGGAGAGAGACTCTCAAAGTAATCGGCTGTGGCTTGTTCCAAACGACGGCGGTTCTCGATCCGCCGCACTCGTGTGACAACTCGATCCACGGCTTCGGCCACACTGCTTGCATGGCCGGAACTCACCATTGCCCTCAAGTATTGATAATTCTCCGGCGCAACCGTGGTGGACAGCTTTGCACGAACTGGTTTTGCGGTCATACTTCCTTACTCCTTGTCGAAACCGAGCTCCTTCGTGTCACTCACTATAGCACCTATTTCATACTACAGTAAAGGTTGCAATCGAGAGGATACATTATCTTCTTATTTAGGAGATGTACTGTCCGGGCGGTGGTAGTTCTCAGACCCATCAACTTCGAGATGGGCATTCAAAGCCACGGTTTACAAATCCCGCGCATGTCGAGGCTTTGTCGGCTACGGCAACGCCGATCCGTCCAATGTCTCTCCGCTGGTCCGTGGGGCCGAGATGCGCGTGGCCGAAACGCGTGCGGTCAATCGCGCACTGCGCAAGGCGTACGGCATTGGCATCTGCTCGGTCGAGGAGATCGGAACGGGTACGGGTTCGATTGAGAAGCTTAGATGCAACGCATGACGGGCAGACAGCCGTCGATACCCTAGAGCAATCTGCTTCGCACGCTGCGCCACCATGCCGTCTACCGCCAGCACCTCATCTACTACACCGAGCAGAGCGTCGAAAGCTGGCTGGATTGCGTCGCGGCGATCGATTGCGACATATCGGCGCAGGATTTCCTGCAAGACCTCGGCATCGGTAACCAGACGCTGACGGTCGGTGATCAGCCTCTCGAGCAAACGCTGCGCGTCAGTCGGCTCAGTGCGTTCCCGCCCCAAGCACCAGATCAAGACCCGCAGTTTCGGCGAACGCCTGGAAGTCTCGGTCGCGCGTAAGAAGAGGAATGCCTCGGTCGATACAGTTCTGGGCGATCAGCGCGTCGCCGAGGCGCGCCCTGCGGTTCTTTGCCAGCACCCTCGCCCGCAACGCTCCCGCTCGTTGCCAATAGCCTGGTTCGATCTCAACCAGAGGCACTTCTGCGAGCGTTTCGGCAACGGCGGAGGGAAGCTTCGGGTCGCTTAAAAGCTCGGTGAGCACAACCGGCACCATTAGAACCTGCCGATCCTCCAGCGCCCCATCGAGCAGTTTTGCGTCCGCGCCGCCAGCGCCTTCGAGAAAGGCAACCCAAGTACTCGTATCGGCCGCGATCATCGGTCGGCCTTGAGCTCTGCCAACGTACGCGTGAAGCGGACCTTGCCTCGGAGTTGGCGCAGGCGAGCGTAAGTCAGCGACGCCGCAACAAGCTGCAGCCCTGTACGGACCGTCTGGGTGATGCCGGTACCGCTGGCTCGCTGCGCCTTCTCGAGAAGCTCCGGCGGTACCTCCACCGTGATCTTGCGCACTGTCTCCACAACAATTATTATACCATACTCAGGACCAGCATCGAATATGGTATCGCGGCGCGATCCACGGTGAGGGTGCCGGGGCGGTCAACCCCCGACGCTCCTGGACCAGCCATTCGGGGCCCGTGGCGAAACCACGGTGCGAGCCTGGCGAGGCAAGTGCGCGCCTATAAGAGTGTCCGCACCAGAGAATTGCTAGCACATTACTCTCTGCTTCCATGGCCCCAATGACCAGGGGAGCGCTTGTCCATAGCAGACCGTACGCCACGAAAGGAAAGGGTCGAGAGTAGGTCACACACCGACCGGACAGTCAGTTTTGCTTATGCTCGAGTTATCCTTGGCCCGCATCGGCCATCGCGGCGGGCGCGCCCAGGAACTCGCGGTACCAGGCGAGGGTGCGATCGAGGCCGGACTCTAGAGTGAACTGCGGTCGCCAGTTGAGCACGGTGCGGGCGCGCTCGGCGCTGAGGAACTGATGCCGGATTTCGTTGCTCGCCTGATTGAGCACTTCAGGACGCAAAGAGGATTTCATCTTCCGCAAGATCAGTTCCACCATCTCGAGCACACTGACCTGGATTTCGTACGAAAAATTGAAAGCTTGGCCGCGAAGACCTGTGTTAGCAACGAGGCGCTCGGCCAGTATCATGTACGCGGCAGCAGCATCTTCGATATAGATATAGTCGCGGACGAAGTTGCCATCAGAGCGTATGATCGGGCGCTCTCCGCGAAGGACGGAGCGAATCGTGCCCGGGACCACGCGATTCCAGTTCAAATCGCCGCCGCCGTAGAAATTTCCGCAACGCGTGACCGCGACCGGCAGGTTGTAGCTGGCGGCGTAGGTCTGCGTAATCATGTCTCCGCAGGCTTTGCTGACATCGTAAGGATGACGGCCTAGTAGAGGCATCGTCTCGGTGTAGGGGAGATGCTCCTGATCACCGTAGGCCTTATCGGAGGATGCCACCACAATCGACGAGACCTTTGGAGAGCGGCGGCAGGCCTCGAGCAGATTCCAAGTACCCTCGATATTCGTGGAGAAGGTCGAAGCTGGGTCGCGATTGGCAATGCCGACGATGGCCTGGGCCGCCACATGAAAGACAACCTCGACTTCGTACTCGCCGAGCACGCGCGCGAGCAAATCGCGGTCGGTGATATCGCCGCGCACGGTTACGACTTGCTCAATGCGACGGTGGTGCACGGGTTCGCTTTGCGGAACCCAGTCGCGCACCAGGCAAACAACGTTCGATCCGGCGTCGAGGAGTTGCGAGACGAGCCATGATCCGAGCAGCCCTGTGGCGCCAGTGACGAAGACCGGGCGATCTCGCCAAAATGAATTCATTCCGACCACACTTTCCACAGGGTTTGCTCGCTCTCCCAATTCATTCAGGTACTGGTATCGGAACCCGACGGAAAAAGGATGGCCAACCGTGAATACCAGACACAACAGGAATATGCAAACTACCTTTGCGTGTCGATACCTCAAGAGAGAGCGTCTGCGACATCTGTATGCGGGAAGTCGTCTCCCTTGAATAACAACGGTTCCTTTCTGGCCTTGGCAAGGGCATAAGCGAAACAGTCCCCGAAATTCAGCTTGGCCGGGTGGCCACTGCCCTTGCCGAAGTCGCGGAAAGCCTGGCGCGCAATGCGTGCCTGACCTTCAGTAACCGGCTCGACCGTCACCTCTGCTTCCCGGAGCAGGCTCGCGATCGGGTCGCGGCTGCCATCGATGACGGCAGCCGCTTCGGCATAATTGACCGCGGAAATGCGCCGATGGACGGCTCCCTCGACTGCCTTCGCAAACACGGGCGCTTCAGTTTCATTGCGAAGTATGGCGATGATTGCCGATGTGTCAAGAATCATTGCGGCAGTCCCTTCTCGTCGTAGAGCAAGCGACCATGATCGATGGACCGAAACGGTTCTTTGAGATGCGCGGCGCAGTCTTTTCCAATTTCTAGCAGGCGGTCGGAAAGTGCGACTCCGCGTTCGCGACGGGTGCGTTCCAGGCGCTCACGAACCGCCTTCGTGACTGCTTCCGCCATGCTTTCTCCCGTAAGCTTGGCCAGTTGGTGCGCGAGTCTGTGCGCTTCCTTGTTCTTGATGTTGAGGCTCATAAAGGAACCATTCTACCATCATTCTCTACCTTGCTACCTCTACAACCGGCAAAGCGAACGGTTCTCCGCTCATATACGGCGCTATCCTCTCTTGGCAATATTTCGTCATACTCGAATGATTATTCGAGTATGGTCGAGTTGCTGAACGACTTCAATCACTGTCGCAAGCTGCTGCTCAAGCGGCTCCGGGAGCGCGCTCCTTGGCGCGTCAAGTAGGCAACACGACGCTACTTCTTAAGATCGCCAGCCAGTCCGGAGAGGCCGCCATCTACGCTGGCGACGATGAGCCGGACGCCGTACTGCTGTGTTTTTGGGAGCGTCGCTGGGCGGACGCGGAAGCACGCGCTCAGCGCGGGACGTTCTTGCTGTTGGACGAGATCATCATCTGTCCGACTGGGCCAAAACGATTCTTTCCGCGGGGTTTGCTCGCTCGCCCCAAAGCTCATTCAGATATTGGTATTCGCGGTACGTTTCCCTGGCATAGGAGAACACGCATGGCGATAGGCCATGACTTGACCTTCGCGCGCCAGTCGCTCCAGAAGCTCCCGTTTGAGATGCACTCCGGGCCCCCGAGGTAAGGCAATTGAGATCTCGCGGCAGATGCAGTTGGCCAACTCCGACCGCCGTTTTCTGTCGGGCGGTTGCTGCTCGACCGTGGCCAATCGGCGGCGCAGAGTGGAGAGTTTTCCTGGATGGTGTTCCTCCCGCGAAAGTTTTCAGAACGATCCGTTGTGAGTTTCTGGTTCCAGAGATTCCCATCTTGAGAATTCGCGGGTGACGGGCATTGCGTTTACCTGCGGATCAGCAAATGAATAAACGAGTCGATCAACCTGCAAGGTAGCGAAAGCGACGCGTGCTCTTTCACTGCCCTCGCCCTCGACTGACCAGTTTTCGCCCTTTTGGGTGAGAACCATGCGGTCTCGCTGTCTCCACCAGCGGTTCACGTCTCTTGGAAGCGCCACCCACACACCCTGCTCTCTACGCCACCTTGCGAGTGA
>JBEKFN010000433.1:0-2768 GCA_050013295.1 Terriglobales bacterium | reverse complement strand
TTTCGAGCAAATCGAGGGGCACGCTTACAGACAGTGGGCTGGATCTCGAGACACAAATCTTCTCGGCCTCCGGTCGAGGGAGAAGTTTTTTCTTGACATCCCTTTTTATAGAACTCATTGACGCCAAAAAAGGCGAACAGACGGCGCAAGCTTGTGCTAACGCCTGTTAGCGGAAGTTGAATTGATACGCAGAAAATCAGTGGGAGTCATTGACCTTGTGTTTTAGGTTCTTTCCAGAGTCAATACAGACGAACTGCATGTGGCCCGATTGTTTCTTCGAATAGGGGCATACGACAAAATCGCCGCGCACTTCGTCATTGAAGTTCGGAATGAGTTTGCTGATGTATTCGGGCATGCCATCCTCTTCGTCATGAACGCCGAGAATGCGCTTGGTTCCGACCACCAAAATGCGCGTGGATGGTGTTCCGTTTGCATAAAACAAGACGCCTCGGATTGAATAACACGCATCCACAATCTTCGGGTTGTCCCTGCAAGCCACTGGCCGCGATTGAGCGACACCAGAACTGATAAGTAGCGCAACGATGGCAAAACAAAGGCGCTTCATGCTGGGTCCTCGGTTCGATTTTGGCGCGGAACCAGGGTGAAAGCAAGTGACTGTTGATAAATCCCGATTACACTCACAATCTCAGTTGGTAGAACGCACGGTCCCGCCTCATTCTTTTTTCATCACAAACAACCGGTGAGCGCCATCACAGACATCCATCTCGCCGATTGCAATAATGTTGCTTCAGAGTGGAGCAGGTAGCAGTGTGCCTGTCCGATGAGACGGCCCACGAAGTTCCACCAAACCATTTTCAACGCTCTTTGACAAACTTGAGGCGTTTAGCGGGCGTGAGCGAAGCGGGAGCCCGCTGCCGAAATCCCGAACGAAGTGAGGGATCTCAGAACTTGAGGCGTTTAGCAGGCGTGAGCGAAGCGTGGGCCCGCTGCCGAAATCCTGACCCTGAGCGAAGTCGAAGGGGAAGGATTTGTAGCAGGATCTGTCCTAACTCCTTATTCCAGAATACTTTCATATAAGTCCTTTTGATTCAAAGACCAAGCCCGGAAATTCCCGCCAACCCCATGATTCTAGGAGGCTGGGGGGGGAGGGGGGTACCGGTACTAACTGGTAAATACCTACGCATATCCATACAATTCCCTCCCAATTTCATACTTCATACAGGAGTTACAAAAATGTCCTTATTCCCGATAACTGTTAAGCGATGTCAGCACCTTAAGATCAATGGCACGCAATGCGGTTCCCCCGCCCTGCGCGAAACTAAGTATTGCTACTACCACGTTCGATACCATTGGCCGGAGCTGGAGGCTCTGCCAAACAAGAGCGAGTGGCGCCAATTGCCGACGCTCGAGGATGCAAATTCCATACAAGCGTCCCTGGCCAACGTGATGGAACGTCTGGTGATGCAGGAAGTCGATCACAAGACCGCAGCGCTGATGCTGTATGCGTTGCAGACCGCGTCCATGAACCTGAAACGAACCTCGCTCGAGCCGCAACTTCCGACCCAGGTAGTGATTGATCGCGAGTCGGTGGCCAACCGTCCGATTGGCGCCTCGGCGTGGTCAAGGGTCGAGGGACGCGAGTACGACGATCTGAGCGAAGACGACCTGACCAAAGAAAGCGATCGCCAGCAACCGGCGGACTCGGAGCGCTTGCAATGAAAGCGCTGTGCGGGGCGAATAGGTTCGCTGACAGCTGAGAGCTGATCCGGACGCCGACTGTTAGAATTCCTTTTGATGATCTTTCGCAGCGATAATCGCACTCCCGAGCAGATTCGCCCCGTCAACATTATTCCCGACTTCATCTCGACCGCGGAAGGTTCGGCGCTGATTGAGATGGGCAACACTCGCGTCATCTGCACCGCATCGGTCGAGGAAACGGTGCCTGCGTTCTTGCGCAATTCGGGCAAGGGATGGATCTCCGGCGAGTACGGAATGCTGCCGCGCTCGACGCTCACGCGCACCACGCGCGAATCGGCCAAGGGACGGCCGAGCGGGCGAACGCAGGAGATTCAGCGCCTGATCGGACGCTCGCTGCGCGCGGTGGCCGATTTGAAGCGGCTGGGTGAGCGGACCATCTGGCTCGATTGCGACGTGATCCAGGCGGACGGGGGCACGCGAACGGCTTCGATTACCGGGGCATTCGTCGCGCTGGGCCTGGCTTTGCAGCGGCTGATCGATGCGGGAACATTGACCGCGGCGCCGATCAAGGATTTTGTGGCGGCGATCAGCGTCGGCATCGTGGACGGCGAAGTTCTTCTCGACCTTAACTACGAAGAAGACTCGCGCGCCGACGTGGACATGAACTTCGTCATGACGGCAGGCAACAAAATTGTCGAACTGCAGGCCACCGCCGAGCACCAGGTGTTCGACGACGCGCAACTCGCGAAGATGATGGCGATGGCGCGGCAGGGCATCCAGACGCTGATCGCCAAGCAGCAAGGGCTGCTCGGGATGCTGGCTCTGCGGCAGTGAGGCCCAGAACCTTCACCACAGAGATACAGAGGCACGGAGAAAACCTTCAAATCTGTAAAGACCAAGGTCTTCCCCATTTTTTGAATTCCTCCGTGGCTCTGTGTCTCTGTGGTAGGTATGCTGTTCGCGGCGTCTGTGGTTTAGAATTATCCGTTGCTATTGCACTCATAGGAGGATCTATGAAACTCACACCCGGCAAGCTCGCCGGTATGAAAGCGGTATCGAATCAACATGGCGTAATCGCCGCCGCCGCTATGGACCAACGCGGCTCACTG
>JBEKFN010000432.1:0-2703 GCA_050013295.1 Terriglobales bacterium | reverse complement strand
GCGGCGTTCATGCCTTTTTCCATCAGCGAGCGGGTGAGGCGCGAAGAGTCGCGCAGATCGGCTTTCAGGATCACGTGATGCACGACTCGATCCCCAGCGGGCTTCTGGTCTTCGGGAGGCAGGAACTCGTAGAGCATGCCGTTGAGGGTGGAGAGTTCGCGGACTTTGTCGTCGCTGACCAGGTTGACGCTGTCAAATCCGGCGCTGAGGGCTTCCAGGCCGCGCAGGTCGCGGTGATAGCAAAACAGGTCGTGCAGAAGACGCGCGGCAAAGCGGCTGCGCTCCGATCCGCGGCACGAGGCTACGCGTCCGACAGCGGCAAAGAGCCGGTCGGAATGGAGACGGCTTTCGGCAATTATTTTTTCGACCCGCTCCGCTTCTTCGCGGAAGATCAGCGCGTTCTTGATCTGCTGCGGATTTACCCGCGGCGCATACTCGGCCAGCAGAGGCACGGCTTCGTAGGAAGCAACGACATGGGACAGAACGCCTTCGCGCTGCAGCATACGGGTCCAGATGTCGAGGCGGTCTTTTCGATTGCGATCTTCGGGCGTCAAGTCTTCGCCGTTGCCGGTGCCCACGAGCGTGGTCGCGTTTTCGGGAGCATTGAGCGCCTGCTCCAGATGCTCATCGTCAATGCCTTCCCCGTATCCGAGTTCGCGCAGAAAATTTAGCGCGAACTGGCGGAGACTGGGGAAACGGTCGGGATCTCTGGCGAAGTTGCCGAACATATAATAGTGCTCGGCGCAGAGATAATCGTCGCGGCCATCTTCGGTAAGAATCAGCGGACTGAGGAACAGACGATACCAGTTGGCGGGCAATTCGCCGAGCAGCGATTCGCCGAGTAACGACCGCCGAGTCCGCGCCAGCGTCTCTTTTTCGATTTCGCGAAGCAAACGAAACAATTCCTGCCCGGCGCGGCGGAGGATGATCTTCTTGCCCACCTGGAAAGAGGAGACGAGCTCCTGGGTCTGCATCATTTTCGCTTGCCGCACGCCCTCCAGCGACTTTGACTTCATGCGGCACTGTTCGAGAATTCTGGCAAACTGCGTTTGCAGTTCGCTGCGAATGAACTTGAGCACGGCCAGGCGCCCCAGCACATCGACCGATGGATTGCCTTCGGCCTTGGCGCGATTCAGGATCGCGAGATGAATCGAGATCAGCAGAGTTTTCAGGTCCGCGGGGCCGGGCTTGCACAGTTTGGAGGTGCCCTCAGCGGCGCGTATGAATTTGGTTTGGCCCGCGGCGGGAACGTCCATTTCGAACAGCGACTCCACCTCGCCGAAGCGGCAGATGTACCGCGCGAGATGAAAACTTAACTCAGCGACCATGCGCCGGCTGAAAAAAACATCGTAGCGGAGATTGTCGACGCCCAGTTGCAGATCGCTGAATGCGAGTGTGAGTCCGTAGTATTGAAGGTCGGGCCGGCTGGGCGGTTCAGAATTACGCAACCGGAAAACCGGGAGCTTGGGCATTGGCACTCGTCTCTTGCGCTGCTTGTAAATTACTGAAACGGCGAACTAAGCAGCAGGCTAGCACGTCGCCGGGACGGGTCCAAAGTTACGCTGGTAGTCTTTTGGGTAACGAAAGGGCGTTGACAGCATGGAACTTACTGAAAATTGGTTACTGTGGTTTCGCAGATTTCGCACCGTTCGCCTGTTTTCGTAGAAGTGCTAGACGAGGACTAGACAAGAAAGAGGGGGCACACACCTTGTAAACGTGCCAGCGAGCGTTCTCTAATAAGTGACAGCCAGGACTTGACCTTGCACACGATGCTGTCGGATGGGGTCGCTAACTGTCAGGCAGACCCCTCAGTGAGGGATTTTGCCTGGTTACAACAATCGTTAAACAGTGAGCACGAGGAAGGATGCTTGCCAGTTACTGCAGCTTCGTGTACTCCGCTTTGGCTTCCTTCAGGATGGGGATGTCGGGGTCCGCGTCTTTCCAGAGGGTGAGGAAATCTTGACACGCCGCCTTTGCTTTGATGCTGTCACCGGAGATGGCCGGACGCGCGGAGCCTCCGCGAGGTGACGCGCGTCCGCCCGACCTTCCCTCTTAGAACGTGTCCCAAAACGTGGAGCACTGGTGACCAGTGTCAAAGTTGGACTCGACCACCGGCTTTGGTGGTATCAACGATTGGAACTCGTCGGTTGATGCGCTGTACGGAGACCAGACCGGTTCACCAGCGGAGTTCGGGTCTCCCGTCTTCGCGAACTGCGTCCAGTAGCTGATCATCGCATTGGAGAGCCGCATTTGTTTGGACGAAAGCGGCGCCGGCGGGATTCCGAAAAAATTGACGCCCTTGAATATGTATTGAAGCTCTGAAGTATGATAGGCGCCCAACGGAAAGGTCAACAACCCGCCAAACGCAGATTGCGGCGGGGGCGCGTTCTCATCATTGAACTCATACGCATAGGTCGTCACAAATTTCGAGAGTAGCTGATCCGCATTACGCGCTGGGCAGCTGATGATTCCGTCGGTACCCGAGGCACCCAATGCCTCACCGCCAAACGGGTAACTGGCAAATGGGTACAAGGCGAGGACGGGCGGCCCCAGGGTCGATCCCCAGAGCTTAGCGACGGCAGTATCGTATTCCGCCGAAGTCAGTATCGGATTCCCCACGAGGTCGTAGTCGTCAGCCACAAACAACCTATATTCATCGTGATTGGTGCCCGAAATCACTGGCACTTGATTGAATTCGCCGCT
>JBEKFN010000431.1:0-3099 GCA_050013295.1 Terriglobales bacterium | reverse complement strand
ATTGCCGACATTGGCATTGACGGCAAGAAGATGAAGGTCGACGGACGTCTCGTCGATGCCTATTACTTTTGCGTTGGCGGCGCGCTTGGTCTGCATCAGGGGACGGCGCGACCAGTGGGATATCGCTGCCCAGCGACTGAGGTTCCGGAGGCGATCGAGCGCTTGCTCCGGCAATATCTCGCAACGCGCCAGGCAGGCGAGAACCTGCGCCGGTTCTTTGCCCGGCACACGGACACAGAGTTGCGTGAATTTCTGGCAGGCGTGCCGGTTGAAGCGGTCAGCCGCGATTTGGCTGCGGTAAGTGTTGGACGCTTAGAACAAGCAGCCGGAGGAGACGGTGACTAACCTCTTCCCAATGTTTATGAAGCTGGCCGCGAAACAGTGCCTGGTCGTCGGCGCGGGCAAAGTCGGCGAACCCAAGATCAGTGGGCTCATCGACACGGGTGCGAGCGTCCATGTGGTCGCGATTGCGGTCAGCGGCCAAGTCCGCGAATGGGCCAACGCAGGGAAGATTGAACTGGAGCTGCGTAGCTTTTCCGAAAGTGACCTCGACGGCAAGTTTCTGGCCGTGGCGGCAACGGCTTCAGAAAGTCTGAACAAACTCATCTATCGCGAGGCGCACCGGCGCGGAGTGCTCTGCAACGTGGTGGATGTTCCGGAGTATTGCGATTTCTTTTATCCCGCAGTGGTGCGGCGCGGCGACCTGCAGATTGCGGTTTCAACCGCAGGGCAGAGTCCATCGCTAGCGCAGAAAATTCGGCAGCAGCTGGAACGGCAATTCGGGGAGGGCTACGCGGAATGGGTTGAGCAGCTCGGCGAGACCAGGCGGCTCATTCTGGCCAGCGATCTCGACCAAGCGACGAAGTGGGAGTTGCTGCACTCTCTGGCGAGCCGGGAAGCGTTCGAAGCGGCCCTGGCCAAAATCCCAGAGCTGAGCGCAAAAAGTTGAGCACGAGTTGAGCACGAAAAGATGAGGACGAAAAGTGAGGAAGCTATGGATGGAAGAGTTTATCTGGTAGGCGCAGGGCCGGGTGACCCGGAGTTGCTTACGGTGAAGGCGCTTCGACTGCTGCGAACTGCCGAAGCGGTTCTGCACGACGACCTGGTCGCGCCCGAGATCCTGAAACTGATTCCGCCGACCGCCCAGATTTACAACGTGGGCAAGCGCTGCGGGAAAAAGAAAATCCTCCAAGGTGAGATCAATGGTCTGATGGTCGCGTTGGCGTCCTCCGGACTGCGCGTTGTCCGGCTGAAGGGTGGCGATCCGCTGATCTTCGGACGGGCCGGAGAGGAGATCGAATCCCTGCGCAGAAGCAACATTGCTTTCGAGATTGTTCCGGGCGTGACGTCGGCTCTGGGCGCGGCCGCTGCGGCCCAGATTCCGCTGACGCATCGGCGAGCGTCGTCAGCGCTGGTGCTCATTACCGCTCATCGTGCTTCCGAACGTCGATCTTTCGAAAATCGAGCTCAGGAAAGAGATCCCGCCGATTGGAGCAAGTTGGTCGGCAGCGGAGCGACTCTGGTGATTTACATGCCGGGACAAGACTATTCGCATATCGCGAGGAGGTTGATGGCGGCCGGGCTTGCCGGCGAGACGCCCTGTGCCATCATCTCGCGTGCCACAACCAAGCGCCAGCGAACGCATCGCACGACTGTGCTCGATCTGTGGCGCGCGCCGCAACTCTCTGCTCCAACAGTGTTGGTGGTCGGTGAGGTCGTGGGTTTGGCCGATCCCGCCGCCATGGTGGATGAGTTTGTGGTGCCGAGCCTGCCGCCCGGGAACGACAGTTTGCTCCCAATGGCAATTTTCCAAGACATTCCTCTCGCAGGCGCCATGCCTGAGAGCAGCTAAGGAGCCGATAGCGTGCAGGACAAAGACAATATCGCAGAAGCGCAATTGAACGCGGAGAGTTGGAATCCGCAGCAGGTGCTGGCCTGGGCTTTTGAAACCTTCGGAAACGGAGTTGCCATTTCGTCGGCATTTGGGGCCGAGGGCATGGCGCTTATCGATATGGCCTCACGGGTGCGCAAGGATTTTCGCGTGTTCACGGTTGACACCGAATTCCTGTTTCCGGAGACCTACAGCCTGGTCGACAGAATCGAGCACAAATACGAAATCAAAATTGAGAGAGTTTTTTCGCTGCTCTCGCCCGAGGAGCAGGAGCGGGTTCACGGTGCGGCGCTTTGGTCCCGCGATCCCGACCAATGCTGCAACCTGCGGAAAGTTGAGCCCAATGCTGCAACCTGCGGAAAGTTGAGCCGCTCCGCCGCAAGCTGAGTGAACTGAGTGCGTGGATCACGAGCATTCGGCGCGACCAGACCTCATTTCGTAATGGCGCCCGCAAAATCGAGTGGGACGCGAAATTTGGGCTGGTGAAGGTGAACCCGATCGCCGACTGGAGTTCGAAGCAAGTTTGGCGCTATCTCCTCGAACACGGCGTGCCTTACAACTCACTCCACGATCAGAATTATCCCAGTATTGGTTGCACGCATTGCACGCGCGCCGTCCGGCCAGGCGAAGATCCCAGGGCAGGGCGCTGGCCGGGCACTGCCAAGACGGAGTGTGGCCTGCACATCATTGAGCCGCTGAGTCGATTGCCTGAAGCAGATGCATAGTTGAGTGTACCGGGCCAGACCGTTGCACTAACGAGTGAGGATGCACCGCGAAGCGCTGGAGCAGGGCTGGCGGCCCGGCGTGCTAGTATTTGGCCCATGTTCCGATCTCTGCGCTCCGCGGCCACTGCGTTCGTCTTCATCCTGGTTCTCGCCAATGTACATGAAGTCCAGGCTCAATCTTCTGCCGGTTCCGGCGCCACACCCGCCGGCGACAATATCGTTCTCCACGCAGCCCACATCCTCGATGTGGAGCATAGTATCCTCGTCAGTCCCGGCGAGGTGTTGGTACACGGCAATCGCATCGTTGAAGCTGGTTCCTCGGTCGCACATCCCGGCGGCGCCACGGTCATCGATTTGGGCTCGGCCACACTGATGCCCGGGCTCATCGACGCCCACGTCCATCTTTTCCTCCATCCCGGAGCCGAGGACCTGCAAACCATAGTCGAATCCGTGCCCGAGCGCACGATCCTCGCCGAAATCGCG
>JBEKFN010000430.1:0-2532 GCA_050013295.1 Terriglobales bacterium | reverse complement strand
CTGCCTCCCGAAGACCAGAAGCCCGCTGGGGATCGAGTCGTGCATCACGTGATCCTGAAAGCCGATCTGCGCGACTCTTCGCGCCTCACCCGCTCGCTGATGGAAAAAGGCATGAACGCCGCTTCGTATTTCAGCCTTAATTTCTATGATCCGGTGAAAAAATTGCTGGCGAAATACGGCGCTACGAAAGTCTTCCTCGAAGGCGATGCCATCATTGTGGCGCTGCTCGAACGCGAAGGCGAGGCCATGCTCAGCGTCGGCCGCGCCTGCGTGCTGGCGTGCGAGATTGTGAGCTTGCTACGCGAATACAACGCACTCCTCGAACGCTCCGGCTTGCCCCAGATGGAAGTCGGCCTGGGTATCGCCTACCAGGATTCCCCTCCGCTCTACCTCATGGATGGCGAGCGCCGCATCATGATTTCCGACGCCATCAATGAGAGCGACCGCCTCTCCTCCTGCAGCAAGCGCGTCCGCCAGAAACTCGCACCCGATGCCGGAGTCTTCCATGTGTACTCGGTCCAGATCGGAGACGGAGGCAATAACGACGACGGCGCGAGCGCCGCAACCGAAGCGGAAGAGATGAGGCTTAACTACAATATAGGTGGAATCTGTCTGAGTGAAGAGGCCTTCCGCAAGCTGCGGCGGGAAATTTCACTGGCGGCCTGGACGCCTGACGCGGGCGAGTCCGGCTTTAGCGGACCATGGATCGACGAGCACCGCGAGTTCTTCGTTGGCACCGTTCCCATCGCCAATGGGGTATTTCGCAAGATTGCCATCCGCAAGAACCGTATCGCTCAAGTCGACGTCCGCGATCTATCCATTTTGCACTGGACCGATCGCTGCTACTACGAAGTCTGCGCCAACCCCGCCGTATACGCCGCCCTGCCCGGAGAGAAATCCGCGTCTGCTTGACGTCAGTGTGCTGAGCTTGCCTTTCCGCTCGGAAGGCACGTCCCTCAGGGGCTAAACAGATTGCTGAAAAACTCGTGGAGCGCGCCGCAGCCGCCCTCAGCGGCTAAAGCCGTCGCTGAAAACAAGCTGGTTATCGCAGCGGTGAACCGCTGCGCCACCCAAAAGCAAGAGCAAAATCGAGTTTTTCAGCGAACTGTAAAGCCCGCATTTTTCCAAGCCCTGAGCGGCACGGCTGAAGCCGTGCCCTACCCAAAACCGATTTATGAAACCGGCTCTAGAACAGTTCTGCTTGTGCCCGGAAGGCGGGCACCCGTGTCGGCCGTTCCTTCGTGTGACGAAGTCTTCGCGAGCATAATGGCCGCTGGTGTTGCCACACCTGTTTCAGAAATTCCGCCGAACCCGAAACGGAATCTCCACCACGGCTTCTAGCGCCACTGGTTTCCCCGCTCTTTCCGCCGGCAGGAATTTCCAGCGGGCTAGGGCCTCTGCTGCGTAGGAATCCAGACGTTCGTCCGGGCTGTTGAGAACGCGAATATCGCCCACCTTGCCATCGGCGTGAATGACCGCATAGAGCGTGACCATGCCGTGTACGTTGGCGCGAATCAATTCCAGCGGATAGCCGGGGTCCGATTTTTCAGTGGCAACCGGCTCCAGCAGTTCCCCATCTTTCCGCCCCCCGTCGAGTTCCGCAAACTTGATCACCCAACTGCCCGTGGAGGAGTTCAGATTCGGCATGTTCAGCGTCCTCCCATAGACGCGCTTGCCGGCAAAAACCTTACGGTCCACGACAGTGATTTTATCGTCGGAAACCGGAGACGCAACGCGCGCACCCGACCGCGCGCCCGGCGCCGCTCCCGTCGCTCCCGATGACGACGAAAGGCTAGCCATCTCGCGCGCGTCGTCCGCGCCGGCGTCCGCCGCGCCCACATGCAGGCCAGCCGGCAGAGAGTTGTTGTTGCGCGCGTTGAAGCCGCCGGTGCCTTCTCCTCGACCGCCTGCGCTCTTCGCTTCCGATTTCGATCCCGCCAAATCTGGTGTTCCCGAAGCGCCCAGTTTTCCCTGTGGAGTTGCGGCAAATGTTCCCCGGCGGTTGCCTCCGGGAACAGCCACGGGGCCAGTGGGCGCGATGGGATGAATTCCCAACGCGATCAGCCGTCCGCCCGCGCTGGCGCCGCTCGTCGCAGCCACGGTCGGCGGAGGGCCCACCGGTTGCACGCTGCCGCCTCCCAGACGTCCGCTGCCGCGCGCCGTCAGCGAATGTTGTTCCGCTAACGTAAGCTGTGGAGCGGGCGCCACCACTTCACTCGGGCCAATGTTCATGAGCCCAACTTGTCCCTTTCTCGACTGCGTCAACTCCGGGGGCGGTTCCACGACCGCTGTCTCGGGTCCGGCCAAGCCGCGCGTTTGATGAGAGGTCACTTCCGGAGGCGGCGCAATCACATCCGACTTCATTGCCGCCTGAACCACACGGTCCGGCGCAAACTCCACGTCCGGCGCGGGCGCCACGACTTGCGTCTGCGGCGCAACTATGCGGCTCAACGGGGCTCGCGTCGCATCCAGCGGAATCGCCGGAACAATGGCTCCCATGGCAACGATGTTGGGCAAGGCGACATCGCGGTC
>JBEKFN010000429.1:0-2543 GCA_050013295.1 Terriglobales bacterium | reverse complement strand
GTTGTGAAACATCGCCGCCGCATCACCGCGAAGCTCTTCGGGATCGGACAACAGCAGAACGCGCACGGCACGGCCCGCTTCGACGAGCTTGCGGGCGACGACGAATCCATCGCCGCCGTTGTTGCCTTTGCCGCAGAGAATGCCGACGCGCTCGGCTTGCGGGTAGTCGGAGAGGATGAAACGGGCGACCGCCGCGCCCGCGTTCTCCATCAAGGTGAGGGACGGCACGCCGAAGCGCTCCGAGGTGGAGCGATCGATCTCGCGCATTTCCGCCGCGCTCACGATTTTCATGATTGCGACCCAGATGGATCGGACCCGGCGGTCTGTTCGAGTTCGCGCAATTGCTGCGGCTCTCCCATGGCGATCAGAAAATCGCCGGCTTCGATGCGATCGTCAGGAGCGGGGTTGAAGTGCATGCCCGCCTCGCGCTTGATGGCGAGGATGATGACGCCGCGGTCCTGACGGATGCGCGACGTCTCGATGGTCTTACCCGCAAACGGACTGCGCGGGGTGACGGGTACTTCGCCGATCTCGAGATCCATACCGAGATGCGTGGTGGCGGTGTCCAAGAAACTGACTACGTGCGGACGCAGGAAGGAATGGGCAATACGCTGTCCGGCGAAAACATAAGGACAGACGACCGCATCGGCGCCCGCGCTGCGCAGGTGCTTCTCCGCCATATCTTCGCTGGCGCGGGCGATGATGCGGAGGCTCGGATTCAGACTGCGTGCGGTGAGCACGATATAAAGATTGGTGGCGTCGGTGGTGGTGGCAGCGACGAGACCGCGCGCGTGCTCGATCTCGGCGTCGCGCAGAGTCTGTTCCTGAGTGGCATCGCCGACGACCATGAGCCAGTTCTCGCCGGCAAATTTCTGCGCCTTCGCCTCGTCGTTTTCTATGATCACGAATTGAGCGGGGCGGCGCGCCAACTCGCGGGCGGCACTGCGGCCGACGCGTCCGGCGCCGCAGATGATGTAGTGACCGGTGAGACGGCCTATGTTACGCTCCATGCGGCGCCTTCCAAAGAAGCTCTGCAGCTCGAATTCTAGCAAAGCCTGGGTGAGGCTTCCGATGGCTAAAAACACGAGCGAGACCCCACCCAGGATGATGATGACGTTGAACACGCGCCCAGCGTGCGACAGGGGATGTACTTCCTGGTATCCGATGGTGGTCAGCGTCGTGATGACCATGTAGAAACCATCGAACCAGGGCCATCCCTCGATGTAGTGAAAGCCCAGCGTGCCGAGGCCAACCACGAAGGCCAGCGCGGCCGCGAGGAACTTGAGATTGCGGGAAGTCCTCATGGTTGCATCGTTGCGTGGTTCCGCGTTCCATCTTCCGTCGTCCAGACGTTTCGAGGTTCAGTGCCGGGCGAGACGGGTGATCCAACTTCACGCGCGACAAGTGAGTATAGCTCTGGGTGCCGCGGAGTGCCGTGACGGGTTGTTACTACGCGCATCGAATCCGCCGAAACAAGCGGCGGGCGCCCCGGGGGCGGCGCAAGCGAGCCGAGGTAATGCCGGCGGTCGTTGGGCGGCCGTTGGGCTGACGCCGCCGACCCGCTCTTCAATAATCTTCTGCTTTGTTTTGCGGGCTGGGAGAACTCAGGCCAGTCTCCCGAATGAGCTGGCCCGAAACTAAAGTTCCGACAGTCTCTGCCGATAAACAACATAGCATTCGGCGTCATCTTGCTTGTCGTGGCGCCCAGACGGGACGCTCAGGCGAATCATGCGGAATCCGGAGAACGGACCTGCCAAGACATACCATCAGACTTCGAAACGTCGGAGTCGCTTCGATTCCGAATCCGCTCCTCGTCCGTCGTCCGCTACTTATTCTATCGACTCCGAGAAACGGTTCGTCCTAGTGAAGTTCGCGAAGAGGCTGACCTTCGATGACATCAAAGACTATGCTTTAGATCTCCGTGCCAATCCGCAATTTAGTCCTGCCTTGTCCGAAATCGTTGACCTGCGTGGCGTCGAAGAAGTTGAGCTGAGTCCGCGGCAAGCAATGAAACTGGCCGACGGAATCGATCCCTTCTTGCTCGACTCGAAGCGGGCGTTTGTTGCTCAAAACCAGAACCAGATCGTCGCTTCCCATATGCATCGGATTTTGCGCCCCGGCGGTAACATCCGTGTTTTCTTTTCGATCGACGAAGCAAAACTGTGGATTGTAGTGTGAGTGCAGGCTCTTCGGCTAGCAGCGTCGGTTTCATTCCCTTTGCCGGCTATTACGTCCACCCCCTCAGGGCCGAATTCACGAATCCCGGCGGCGAATCATGAGATAGCCTAGCTTCTAATACCCAGCCCGAAGCGCACAGTTTACAATTGTGACGATTTCGGAGGAGTCTCGTTGTCAATCGGCACGCCATGAAACTTTCCGTTGTAATGCCCGTATATAACGAGCGCGCTACGCTTCGCGAAGTGGTCGGGAAGGTTCTCTCGGTTCCCTTGGAGATCGAGCTGGTTTGCGTGGACGACGGCTCGCGGGATGGCTCGCGCGAGATCCTGGCTGAACTGCAGTCCGAGCATCCGCAAATCCGCCTC
>JBEKFN010000428.1:0-3975 GCA_050013295.1 Terriglobales bacterium | reverse complement strand
GAAACTGGCAGCCCTGTTCCAAATTGACCTGTAATCCCTTTGCACTCGTGACATCGTGCACGTATGCATAAGAACGAGCCGAAGCAAGAATCCAACCAAGCGACACTCGCTCGCGTCAAAAAATCGAGATGTATATGAATTCGACCGCTCGCGCCGAGCCGTGCTTTCTTATGAGTGCCGCCAAGTTTGCGTGGAACTCGTCCGTGCAAGGCTTTCGCCCGCAGGGGCAGCGGTGTTTGTTTGCCTCGATGAGTCCCGATGCGCTCGGCTGCGGCTTCGATTTTGCAGTCGCCTTGGCGCGGTGCTCTGGCGGAATGGGTTCGGACAACGCGTCCCCAAATACAGGCTTCTCAATCGGCTGAGTTACGGCCTCGACGATTTGCGGCTCCGGGTGCGGCTGCTTGCATGGCTTCGTGTCATAGCACTCGTAGCACCAGTCCGAGTGGATGTCCGCCACAGCGTCCGCCTGCCCGGTGCGCCACGCCACGTAGTCGCAGAATTCCTTTGCCTCGGCGAGACCGCAGCCCGAGGCGCTTGCGGGCGTACTTAATCGCCCCGATCTTGTCGCCCGCAGCCTGCCGCGACTGGATGCCCAAGATGATCGTGCTTGGCTTGATCTTCATCGGTGCGCTCCGATCGTCGCGACCTGTACCCCGGAGTAGTCCTTCTCCAAGACCTGCGGCATGACTGCGCCATCCAGCGCAGCCTTTGCTTCCGCTGACTTGCGGGCGTAGCGCAAGCAGAAGACGGTGCCATCTGGGTAGAGCTTTTTCTTATTAACAGGGACATAGCGGCGCTTCCCATTGACTGAAACTCGGACGTACAGGCTCACGGTCATGGATGTTCTCCTAGAGCCCAATACTGCGAACCCAAGAAGAACAGAGAGTATTGGTAGCCACCCGTGGTAGCCACCCGTGGTAGCCACCTTCGTAAGCCTATGTATTTAAAGGAATGGCGGAGAGGGTGGGATTTGAACCCACGATACCCGTTAAGGTATGTCCGCTTTCGAGGCGGATCGTTTCAACCGCTCACGCACCTCTCCGGAACATCAGTTGTCGGTAGACGGGGGCTCAACCTCAGGGGCTAAAGCCCGCGTCTTTTCCGGTCTCGAGCGGCACGGCTGAAGCCGTGCCCCTCCCAAACCGTAGTGAAACCCAGAGTTGTTCAGCAGTCTGGGACGGGGCCAAGCCCCGTCTCTACGGAACTGGGTTTTTCCGCAGCCTGTGAAGCCGTGCCTTGCCCAGACCTACTTGAGAAACATTTATGCGCCGCGCAAAAAACGGTGTTCAACTAACGACGCTTTCGAAAAAATTCCTGCACCAGTTCCGCCGAACGTCCGGCCAGAACCCCGCCCCGGATCTCCATCTGATGATTCAGACTGGGGTGATTCACCACCTGCAGAATCGAATGGACGGCGCCTGCCTTGGGGTCTTCGGCACCGTACACCAAACGGCGAACGCGGGCATGAACAGCCGCTCCCGCGCACATGGCGCACGGCTCAATTGTAACAAACAGCTCGCAGTCGCCGAGCCGGTAGTTACCGAGGTTTCGTCCCGCCTCGCGCAGCGCCACTATCTCAGCGTGAGCGGTGGGATCGCAGTCGGCGAGGTTGCGATTCCATCCTCGTCCAACCACGCGCCCTGCGCACACCACGACGGCTCCCACTGGCACTTCGCCCGCCTCCAGTGCGCGCTGGGCGCAGCGCAGGGCTTCCTCCATCCAAAGCTCGTCGGAGGCAAGGTCGTCGGGAGAAAGCTCGTCGGAAGAGGCTTCTGCTGCCGATCTCATACCCGTCTGTGTTCCTTCAGTGTTATCCTAGCAGGGATATGGAAATGCCCGACATCTTCCGGAAAGTGTTTTTGCTGGACCTGATCAAGGGACTGGGCGTGACGTTCCGTTATCAGGATCCCAGGGAAATCTATACCGAGCAGTATCCGCTGGAACGGCCGCAGGTCGCCGAGCGTTACCGCGGCGCGCCGCGGCTGAACGTCAACCCGGACACCGACGAGACCCTTTGCATTTCCTGTGACCTGTGCGCTCTGGCTTGTCCGGAAAATCTGATCGTGGTCACCAGCGAGCGCAATGAAAAGACCCGCCGCAAGGAGCTCGTCAACTTTACTTACGACCTGAGCCGCTGCATGTTCTGCGGCCTCTGTGAAGATGCTTGCCCTACCGATGCGCTCGAACTCACCCAGGATTTCGAGCTCGCGAGCTACAACCGCGAGGGCATGATCTGGGATCGTGAGGCGCTCGAGAAGGGTCCGCAGCCCACCGTGTACAAAAAGTAGCAAAGGCAGTCGAAGTGCCTCAGTTTTCGACGAATTCCTCGTCACCATCGCTCTTGGCGCCCACCACAGGTCAAGCTGCAGAGCCGGAAACGGGTGGAATGGCTGTTTCAGATTGCGGCTGCAGCCTACAATCTGGTCCGCATGACTCGATTGTTAGCGGCGGCGGCCTGAAGCCTGGATTCGGGTGCCTGTTTCCGATGCGGAAGGCGCGGAAGCCGGCGCTGGGACTGCTACAGAAGGGCTAAAAAATTGCCCCTGTAGAGACCTGTAGGACCGGAGTAACTGAGTTTTTCAGCACTCTGTTTAGCCGCTGAGGACCGACTTCCCGAAGCAGCCCAAGTCGCCATCAAGAACTTAATCAGAGTCTCCCTAATAGGTCGCACCCCTCACACAAGATCTTCCGCCCGGATCGGCAGCCGCCGGATGCGCTTCCTGGTCGCTGCAAAAATCGCGTTGCACACCGCCGGTGCAATCAGCGGTGTCCCAGGCTCTCCGATCCCGCCCGAAGGCTGCTCGCTCGGCACGATGTGCACCTCGACCTTCGGCATCTCATTCATGCGGAGCATCTGGTAATCGTCGAAATTCCCTTGCTCCACGCGCCCCTTATTGATTGTGATTTCTCCTTTCAGCGCGGCCGTCAGCCCGAAAACGACTGCGCTCTGCATCTGCGCCTCAATCGTCAGCGGATTCACCGTCCTCCCGCAATCCACCGCGCAAACCACGCGATGCACCTGCACCTTGCCGCTTTTCTTGTCCACCGACACTTCGGCGACTTGCGCCACGTAGCTCCCAAACGAACTCAACACAGCGATCCCGCGGTATCGCCCGGCCGGCAACGTTTCACCCCAGCCCGCCTTCGTCGCCGCCAGTTCGAGCACGGCCAAATGCCGCGGCGCTTTCTGAAGCAGCCGCCGCCGGAACTCATACGGATCTTTTCCGCTCGCCGCCGCCAGTTCATCCACGAAGCACTCGCTGAAAAACGCGTTTTGCGAATTTCCCACCGACCGCCAGAACCCCACCGGAATCCCTGTCTCCGTCAGTTGGTAGTCCACGAGAATATTCGGAATGGCATACGGCAATTCCGCCGCGCCCTCCACGCTCGAACTATCCAGTCCGTCCTTCACCGAGCCCGGAAAGAACCGCGACATGATCGAAGGGCAGGCGATCCGGTTCGACCACGCCACCGGCCAACCTTCAGCATCCAGCCCCGCCTCGAACCGGCTGTGCGACGCTGGCCGATAGAAATCATGTTGCATGTCGTCCTCGCGCGACCACGTCACCTGCACCGGCGCGCCCGCGGCTTGCGAAATCTCCACTGCCTCGATCACAAAATCCTGCTCCGCTCTCCGTCCGAATCCGCCGCCGAGATACGTCGTGTGAATATTCACCTGCTCGGGCTTCAGCCCGGCGATCTTCGCCGCCGTCATCTGGTTGACGCCTTGAAATTGCGTCGGCGCCCAGACATCGCACCCGTCCGCGCGTACGTGCGCCGCGCAGTTCATCGGCTCCATGGTCGCGTGCGCCAGGAACGGGGCCTGGTACACCGCCTCGATTTTCTTCGCCGCGCTTGCAAATCCCGCCGTCACGTCGCCTTCCTTCCGCGCCACGGCTCCGCCCGGTTTGCTCGCTCCCTCCTCGAGCGTTTTGCTGATTGCCGCGCTGGTCAGCGCAGCGTTCGCCCCTTCCT
>JBEKFN010000427.1:0-2578 GCA_050013295.1 Terriglobales bacterium | reverse complement strand
TGGTCGGCGGGCGCAGGGAAGGAGCGGCATCCGTTGCCGTTATCCTCGCTGTTATCACCAATAGCCGTTGGCTCAAGTGCCACACCGCGCATCGAGGACCGATCTTTGGCTTCGAGCTTGCCCACGCGGATCTCATGGACGCGTTCGAAACCCTGCGTCATCACTTCCATGTTCGACTTGACGACGGATTCACCGAGCTGACCAAACTTCTTCACGTATTGCTTGTGAACCACGTTGCGGAACTGCTCCTGGGTTATGCCGAATTCGCCCAGTAGCGGCGAGACCGCGAAGAATGCGCCAAGGAAAGCGTTCCCCTGCATGCGAAGTTGAAGGTCGGTGCGGTCGGTCGCAGCGCGCGCGATTTGGAAACCCGGCAAGGTGAACACACGAATGCTTTTTTCGATGACCTGCTTGCGGGCCCATAAAGGCAACCGCTCCCACGCCGCTTCGCCCGTCTCCTCGCATTCCCACACCAGACTGCCGCCGTCGGCCATGCCGGCCAGCGGATTGGTATGGGTGAATGCCTTCGGGTCGCAACAAAGCACGACGGTGACATGGCGAAGATCGCAATTGACGCGGATTCTTTCCGGGGCCGCGACCAGGAAGTACGCGGTGGGAGCCCCCTTCTTCTCGGAGCCGTACTTGGGATTCGCGCTGACGTGAATGATCTCTTTGGGATTGCCCAGCGCGTCGACGACCTTGTCGCGCTCGTAGAGCAGGTCGTTCAAATCGCCCAGGATGGCGCCCAGGTTCTTGCCCGTGGTGATTGCTCCCCAGCCGCCAATGGAGTGGAAGCGAACCGCGACCGCGCCTTCGGGCAGAAGCGACGGCGTTTCGTCGGACTTCACCTCGTAGGGATGATCGACTCCGAGCACCATAAACGAAGTTCCATCGGAGGCACGCTTGCCGTCGGTGCGAGCGCGAGCGCCAGTGGCAAACTCGTACGCGCCGAAAACCTGCTCCGGCCGGAAGTCTCGCGAGCCCAGGCCATAGATGCCGGAGAAGAGGCGGGGCATCTGCTCGGCGGTGATGGCCGGCAGCCCGCTTGTCGCGGGTCGATCGCCGGTCTGCAATGCCTTGTTGAGCGCCGTGCGGATGTCGCGGCCCATCGGGTTGTCGCCCGCCAACGCCTCGTCGGTGCGCTCCAGTACGATGACATTTCTCTTTCCGGCAAGCGCGTTGATGACCGCGGCTTCGGGGAAGGGACGAATCACGTTGAGGTGAATGGAGCCAACCTTCGCGCCTCTGCGTTGGCGAAGATAATCCACGGCGGCTTCGATATTTTCCGCCGCCGAGCCGAGCGACACGAACACGGTATCCGCGTCGTCAGTCTTATAGGCGCTGAGCATGCCGTAATAGCGGCCGGTCAGCTTTCCGAAATCCGCGTAGGCTTCTTCGAGGAACTGCGCGATCGGTTCGGAGAAGTTGTTGCGGCGCGCGGCGACGCCCTGCATGTAGTTCTCTTGATTCTGCACCGGCCCGAGCAGCACCGGATTGGTGAGATCGATCATGCGCGGCACCCGGCGACGCTTCGGGCCGAACAGGATGCGCTGGCCCTCGGTCGGACAGTCGATGATGTCGTCCGGAGCGCCGAGGAACAGGCGGATCAGTTCCGACTCGTGCTTATAAAAAGTTCGCTCCAGATGGGAAGTAAGAAATCCATCCTGGCAGTTCATGCCCGGCGTCAGGCTCCGTTCGGTCACGCGCCGCAGGATGAGCGCCTGGTCGGCGGTTTGCTGAGCGTCCTTGCCGAACAGAATGATCCATCCGGTGTCAAGCGCGCCGTAAACATCGTCGTGGCCGCAGTGCACGTTGAGCGCGTGCTTGGTCAGCGCCCGAGCGACAACCTCCAGCACCATCGTCGAGCACTTGCCGGGCGCGTGATAATACTGCTCGACGCCATAGAGGATTCCCTGTCCGGAGGTGAAATTCACTACCCGCTTGCCGCACACTGAGTGCGCGATGGCTCCGCCCTGCGCCGCATGCTCGCCCTCGGCTTCGACAGCCAGGGCGCTGCCGCCGAAAACATTCAGGCGGCCTTCGGCGTAGGACTGTTGATAGAGTTCACCTAATTCGGTGGAAGGTGTGATGGGGTAGAAAACGCCGGCATCGGCAATGCGTGTTTCCGTATGGTAGGAGACGAGCTGATTACCGTTTGCGGTAACTCGAATGCCAGGGTAGCGAGGTGGGGTGGTCATAATTTCCTCCGCTAGCATTTACTTCTCGGTGAGCTGTCATTAGGAATATCTTCACGCCGACTTCCCGTCGTGAACGCCAGGCACAAACATTTTCACCCTGGCGGCGCACGTTTGTCAGTGATCTATGTCGCATCGGGAAGTGACGGTCGCACTCGGGCGCATTCGGGCAGATGATTAGCCGCGGGATCTGACCGAGCTTGCCGTCCGTTTCGCTGCCGAACCTGCCTTGTGCACGTTCCCGGCGGTTACACTGGCCAGTGGGTTTTCAGCGTCCCCCTCCTGGGAAGAATAGAGAAATTCTTCGATTTCCTCGATTCGTTCGCTGGCGTCAAAGTAACCAATCTCAATGAGGTCTCGCGTGTACCTGGGCGTGAATAGCA
>JBEKFN010000426.1:0-2684 GCA_050013295.1 Terriglobales bacterium | reverse complement strand
ACATTCATGACGGAAAGCGGCAGCGTCGGCATTACTTTGTCGGCGACCATGGCTTCCGGATCGGACCCGATCAGCGATACATACACGCGATCGTTGGCGCGCTCTTTGTTCAGCAATGCGATCGTAGGCGCCAGGCCCAGGCCGCGGTTCATCATCGGCGTACCGCGGTGCATGCGGTCGAGCGTGTCTCCGTCGCTGACCAGGATGCGCAGCGTTCCCTTCGCAGTGGAGGTAGGAATCCGTATGGGAATCTGGCGTACGAGCCGCTCGCCACGATACGGACGAATCACGGTCTCCACCATAATCTGATCGCCGGGGCGAGCTTCCGTCATGTCCGTGCGCGCAGCTTCCAGGCGAGCCGAGCGGCGCTCGCGGACAAGATCGAAATCGAGCCTCACGCCCTGAACGTCGGGAGCGTCGAAAGGATTGCTATAAATGCGCCCAAAGCGCTCGCCGATGGAGGCAGCGGCCAAAGCCGCCGCGGGCTGTCCGTTGTCTTGCGGGGCAAACATGTTCCGCAGCGTCACCTCGGGATAGCCTTTCACGCTCAGCACGCCATTCATGCGGTAAGTAATGTCCTCGCCGTATTGGTTGGTGCCGTGCAGCGCGTTGAAGACGGTGGCCATCATTGCCAACGGGCTTAGCCGCGCGTTGTTGAGAATCTCGTAATGGAATTCCTTGGTCGCCGTTCCACTATGCATGGCCACGGTTACCGGAATCATCTTCGACTCGCGCCCCGGCACGCCCATAATGCCGTTCTGGCGGTCCTGCACGAACGCACCGACCGTCTCCGTCGTGTTGACGATCTTGAACGCATTCAGTGGTGAAGGCAGCGTGGCCAGCACGGTAGCCTTCGTCATCGGCAGGTCTACCTCGCCAAACTGCAAGAGCGGATGTCCGCAGGCAAGCAAGCGCTGCGGATCGACGTAAGTCACGGTGCAGGTGGCGGCAATATCCATATCGCCACGAACCAGCACGGCGCTGACGGCGGATCCCGCCTCGATCGGTTCCGGCTGTTTGCGATCGCTCCGCGAGCCAATACCCATCACGGGAACGATGCCCGCCGCCGCGAATTGCGACGCGTAGCGCTGCAAGGTCTCGTCAGAAAAGCCGTTAAACACCAGGGGAGTTTCGATTGGCTTCAGATAGTTGCTGTAGCTCTGGGACGGGAGCGCAGCGCTTTCGCCGGGACTGGCGGTTTGCGAGGTTCCGCCCTGGTTGGGAGAAGTGGTGTCGGGAAGACTGGCACGCATCGACGCCGGCGCCGGACTTTGTGCCGGACCTCGTGCCGAACTATGATCAAGCGCATTGATCTCCAGCATCTCCTCAATCGGCGTCACACCCGCGATCGGTTCCTTCGAGAACTCGCCGATGCGGAAGGCGAGCGCGCCCGCCAGCTTGCCGTCGAAATAGACCGGGCTTCCGCTCATACCCGCAACCACGCCGGTATATTCGGGCTTTGTACCATGCAGACGGACCAGGATAATGTCGCCCTTGGGACCGTTCAAGTTACGCATCACGCCCAGAACTTCCACGTCCATGGATTCGGGTTTCACGCCCTGGAACACGGTGAGCGCTGTGCCTTTCATGCCTTCGTGGATCTGATCGAGCGGCATGATCGCAGGAACCATGACGGCAGGAACAATGACGGCCTGAGGAACGGTGGCAGACGCTGGCCTGTCTTGCACAGTAACTTTTTGTGCAATAACCCAGACACCAGACAACAGAAACAAAAGGACGGCGAGTGTGCGCGCAACTTTACCCATGAACCAACCCCGGAGGTCACAAGATGACCTTTGCTTGTAAAGACTCCGCGTGCTACCAGAAGGTTTTGCCAGGAGAGGAGGCGTTTCTTAAGGCCCGCAAAAAATCCCAACCGCAGAGATCTTGCATCTATACTAGCACAATAGTTTTCGAGGACCTCCCATGTTTTACAGCGAATTTAGCGGGCAGAACGGGCTGCCATCGGCTTCCCGTAAGCATGTGATCCTACTGGCGTTTGTTCTTGTCTGGATGGTTGCCGCGACTTTCTCTGCCCAGGCCCAAGATACCTCGCACCAGCCCCCGGCGAATCCGAATCAACAGGAGGCTCCGCCCGAAGCCGGTGGACCGCAAAACGACGTCGGACCGTATGTGATCCCGAAGAAGAAGGAAGAACCGCCGCCGCCGGCCCCCGAAAAACCGAAAAAGATCGAGAACATGCCCGACTACTCGATCACGGTAAGCGTGCCGGTTGTGAACCTGGATGTGCTGGTGACCACCAAGGACGGCCAGACTATCCCGGGGCTGAAGAAAGAAAATTTCAAGATCATGGAAGATGGCGCGCCACAGCAGATTGCGAGCTTCAATCAGAGTCAAGCTCCGATCACCGCGGTGCTGCTGGTTGAGTTCGCATCGACCAACTACGACTTCGAGGTCGAAGCCTTGCGTGCATCGTACGCATTCGCGAACACGCTGCAGAAGGAGGACTGGGTGTCGGTGATCTCCTATGACATAAAACCCTACATCCTGGTGGATTTTACTCAGGACAAGCGCGCTGTCATCGCGGCGTTAAACCAACTGCGCATGCCGGGTTTCGCCGAAACCAACTTGTTTGACGCGCTGTTCGATACGCTGGACCGCGCTGATCGTATCGAGGGCAAGAAGTACATCATTCTCGTTACCACCGGTGTGGATACTTTCAG
>JBEKFN010000425.1:0-4827 GCA_050013295.1 Terriglobales bacterium | reverse complement strand
TTTGTGCGCTCGAAGGAAGTGTTCGTGCTCGAAGTGCGCGGCGAATCCATGCAGGACGAAGCGATTCTCGATGGCGACTACGTGCTGGTCGAGAAGACGAAAACGGCGCACAACGGGGATATCGTGGTGGCGCTGATCGAGTCGACCGACGCAACGCTGAAACGCTTCTTTCGCGAGGGAGAAAACATTCGTCTGCAGCCTTCGAACGCGACGATGCCGCCGATCATTGTGCCCGCGGCATCGGTCGAGATTCAGGGACGGGTGATTGGCGTGTTGCGGAAGTACTGAAAGAGCAGTTGCCAGTACCCAGTTGCCAGAAAAAATCGAGCCTGCGTCCTCGCAACAAAAAGCCCCTCGGGCCCTTCAGTCTTCGAGAGCTGACAGCTGACAGCCTTCCTACGTGGCGACCTTCGCGCTTACGTGGCGATCCAGGGCCTTCTGAATGTCGTCTTTGGAGCGGTAGCCCACGAGCTGTTCTACGACCTGTCCGTTTTTGAAAATAAGCAGGGTAGGAATGCCGGTGACTTTGTAGCGCATGGGCGTGGCGCCGTTACGGTCGACGTCCATTTTGCCGACCTTGACTTTGCCTTGATATTCGCCGGCGATCTCTTCGACGATGGGAGCGATCGCTCGGCAAGGGCCGCACCAGGCGGCCCAGAAATCGACCAGCACGGGCTTGTCGGACTTCAATACATCGGAATCGAAATTAGAGTCGGTAACTTCAAAGATGGCGTTGCTTGCCATTCATCCTCCAGGGTTCTCAGCTAGCTAGCAGTTCCGCCATGGTGGACTTATTGGTCCCCATGGGCCGGGACTTCTATCCTAGCACTGTTGATTGGATGCGCTGCAAGCGTGGAGGTCGCAAGAGCGGCCCGAGTGGGTAGGCGGGGCGGTGCGCCGTAGAATGATGGTCGATGATGGTCCATGGTCCTAGATGAATAACTGGCGATCAACTTCTGGCGATCTCGATAATCTCCGGGTGGTGCTGGTGGCAACGCGGAATCCGCTGAATATTGGAGCGGCGGCGCGGGCCATGAGTAATTTTGGAGTTAGGCGATTGCGGGTGGTGAACCCCTACGACGCGGCGTTTCGCGAGGCGCGGTCGGCGGTGGGCGCAGCGGGGTTACTGGCGAAGGCGGAACAGTACGCGAGCGTGGCCGAGGCAGTCGCGGACTGCAGGCTGGTGGTGGGAACAACGGCGGCAGGGCGGCGGGAGTTGCAGCATCGGCTGCGACGGCTTGAAGAGGGCGCGCGGGCGATCAAACTCCAATTGAAGGCGGGACCCGTGGCATTACTGTTCGGCTCGGAAAGGGTGGGGCTGTCGAATCGGGAATTGAGCCACTGCCATTGGGTGATGCGGATTCCGACGCGAGAAGAGCACGGTTCGATGAATCTGGGGCAGGCGGTGGCGGTCTGCCTGTACGAACTGGTGCGAGGAAGGAAGACGGCGGCGGCAAGAACTGCGCTCGGGAACAAAGAAAAGAAGTCCGCCAGGTCGCAAGAAATAGAGCGGCTGACGCAAATGCTGCTTTCGGTTCTGAGCGCCAGCGGATACGTGAAGCCGCGGGCAGTGGCCGCTGAAGAAAAGTTGCGGCGCCTGGTCCGGCGCCTGGAGTTGAATGTCGATGACACGGCAGTACTATTGGGAATGCTGCGGCAGATAGCGTGGAAGCTGGGCGCGGACGAATAGGGACTATCGCGCCCGCCGCATCGAATCTACGATGACTTTGCCGATCGCCAGGACGGTCATCAGAGTAATCACGCCCAGCGATATGACGCAGTAGATGCACCAGACGCCCAGCACCATGGATTCGACATCCGCCAGGTGGACCGCAAATGCGAAGGCCACCGTCACCAGCGGCAGCATCCACGGGTATGCTTTCCAGAAGGCGAGCATACCGAGCAGCAGATATCCGGCGATGCCAATCACGGCCACCGGAACTCCATGGAACATGGCGTACGGACTGTGATTCACGATGCCGCAGTCCCAGCGTTCGTTGCGTACGGACTGTGATTCACGATGCCGCAGTCCCAGCGTTCGTTGATGCTGCAAGGTGAAGTGTCGGTGCGGTAATGCTCGCGTAATGCGAGTGTAGAAACGACGATACCAAGGACGGCGAGCACAATCAGCACCCATCTCATGCAGGACTCCCACCCCAATGTAATTGAAAGTGCATTCCAGAAAGGAAATATTATCGTACGGTTTCCCAGGAAGTGGGTCGCGCTATTTCGCAGAGTGGTCTCACAAATGATTTTCCGAGCAGGCTGCCCCGCCCTCCGGGGCTAAATACATTGCTGAAGAACTCTCGGCGCGCGCCGCAGTCGCCCTCAGCGGCTAAAGCGGTCGCTGAAAACAAGCCGCTTATCGCAGCGGTGAACCGCTGCGCCACCCAAAAGCAAGAACAAAATCGGGTTTTTCAACACTCTGTAAGCCCATATTTTATCGACCCTAACGGCACGGCTGAAGCCGTGCCCTACCCAAAACCATTTATGAAAGTCCCACAATCAGGCTGCTAGGCCCGGGTAGGTTGATCCGGCATACCTCGGTGAAACCTGCAGCCTTCATCCAATGGGTATACTCGGGCTCGCTGTAACTAGCACCCGCTTCGGTGCTGACGAGCATGTTCAGTGAGAACAGTGCCGCGTGTTGCGGCCCGGTTTTTTCGGGATTGAGGATGAAGTCTTGCACCACGAGGCGGCCGTTCGGCGCGAGTGCCTGGTGGGCACGGTGGATGATGGCCCGGTTCTGCTCTTCGGAAAACATGTGGCAGATCGCGTTCAGCATGATGATGTCGTAGCCGGAGCCGAAGTCGTCTTGGAGCATGTCTCCAGCGCGCAGGGTGACTTGCGCTGAGACGCCGGCCTGTCTCACATATTCGGTGGTGAGGGGCACGACCTCTGGAATGTCAAGAATCTCGCACTGCACATCGGAATAAGCTTGTGCGAACGCGATGGAATATGCGCCGGAGCCGCCGCCGAGATCGAGGATGCGGCGGACATTGCAATGGGAATTGGAATTGGATGTGGATGTGGCCGTGGTTGTGGCTGCGCCCAGGGCCTTCACCACCAGCGGGGCGCGATCTTTGGCGTGGCGTTGCATGCCGGCAATAAAGTTGTGCGTCCATTCGGAGTTGTCGTCGCGACTGGTGGGGACACGGGTACCACTGCGCACCGCGTCGGTCAGTGTGCTCCAGCGATGCCAGATGTTGGCCGTGTGCAGCAGACCATTGCGGTGGTTATCTTTGGAGCTCTGCACGAAGAAGCGTGCCGACTCGGGCGTGTTCTTGTAATCGTCGCCGCTCTTCGAGAGGAGCCCGAGGGCTACGAGCGCGTTAAGCAGCATGCCTGCGGCGCGAGCATTCGCGTGGATCTTCTCCCCGATCTGCTCGACATTGGCTCCGTCGCCGACGGCCGTAAAGATGTCGAGTTCAAGCGCCGTAAGCAGGCAACGACTCGGCATGTAGCCGCGGATCATCTGGTCGAGGCGATCGGGCAGCACTCCGGCTTTCTCACGGGCAGCCATCGCCTCTCGGAATTTTTCCCCGTGCTCGACCGCCATGGCCTTCATCGCAGCGGCATCGTTCCATATAAGACGATCGAGGGGCTTGCCGTCGCGCAGATGCGCATCGACGATTTCGGATACATCCGACGATTGCACGCGCCGGTACCACACCCCTGCGGGATATACGACCATCACTGGACCTTCATCGCACAGTCCCATGCAGCCGCAGGTAGTGAGTTGCACATCGTTGTTGAGACCGCGGTTGTTGGGCCCGGGGCTGTTGAGACCGCGCGCCTGTATCTCGCGATCTAGCGCGCCGAGCACGGCGAACGACCCGCTGGCCGGACAGGAGGGGACGCCTTCCGGCTTTTGCTGCGTGCGGACGAAGAGGTGAAAGCGGAACGGTTCCATGGCGGTCTCCAATTGTAAGTTTAAATTAATGTTAGCGCTTTATTCTCGGCACCGCAGAGGTGTATGGCGCAATAATCACTGCCAAAACATATTGGAAACTTGTGCTTTCTTCGCCTTCACGGTAAATATTCGGCCTTACTGCGAAGTGCTGGCTCAAGAAAAGCTGCCACTTTTGTGCCATTTTGGCCCTATTCTCCACAACCTTCCACCGGGTTCCACCACGTTGCTACTTGCATTCCCGCACACAAGTTCCGGATAATCATGGCGAGAGTGTTGACAGCCGTGTATCGCTACAGCCGCGCAGACTTGCTGCGCATTCTCCGGCTCGTTCCCCGCCAGCTTCAAACCTGGGAGAAGGCGGGACTGGTGACGACGGGCGAGGATTATTCCTTTTTCGATCTTGTGCAAATCAAGAAAGTGCGCGACCTCTGCGCTCAGCGCGTTCGTCCGGCCGTCATCCGGCAATCGCTCGATGCCATGCAGAAACAGGTTGCCGGCATGGAGAATCCATTGCTCGAGGCTGGGGCCTATCGGAGCGGACACCGCGTAGCTTTCCGGCATCAGGGCCGGCTGCTTGAGCCCATCGCCGGACAGTTCATGCTCGATTTCTCGTCCGCAGAAAGTAAAGTCGTGACCAGCCCGCCGCGGAATGGACCGGAACTGGTGGTTACCGACGTTGCCGACTGGTTTGCGCGTGGGATCATGCTGGAAGAAAATCCCTCCACGCAGGGCGAGGCGATCACAACTTACCTGAAGGTTCTTGAAATGGATCCCATTCACGCCGCCGCGCACATCAATCTGGGCACGCTCTACTACAACCGTCAGGAATACGCGCTCGCCGAAAGGCACTACCGTTCGGCGATTGAGATCGATCCACGCTACGCGCTCGCCTATTTCGACCTGGGCAACGTGCT
>JBEKFN010000424.1:0-2940 GCA_050013295.1 Terriglobales bacterium | reverse complement strand
AGATGCGGGGCATCGGGTTTTTTCTTTTCTGCGCGGTGCGGCGGGGCGCAGGGCGGCGTTGGGCGTGTTCTTCGAGCGGCAGCGGCAGAGCGAGCAGTAGAACATCCCCGCGATAGACGCGCAGCATGCCCTCCAGTTGATGCGAGAGTTCGACGGTTTCGCCGGCAGAGCCGCGATGGCCGGGCAAGGGAGGCAGGGCAATGGCAGACGCGCCCAAGGTGACGGTGTGATCGGGTGCGACCACGCGTGGATAGTGCAAAGCGAGGCACCGGGCGAGATCGAAGCGGCGGGGCAGGGAGCGAAAGTCGCAAGCGGCCTGGGCGGGGGGGGACGGGAGAAGCGCCGGTTGTAATCGGCGCAGAAGCGGTCGAGCACGGCGTTGGCAGCGGGCAAGGTGGTGGCGTGGGCGAGGCGAAGTTCGCTGGCCAGACGGTCCTGGCAAGTGCGCCAGGCGCGCTCGATGCGGCCCTTGGCTGGGGGAGAGGAGGCGGGGGTCGGTGCGATGCCGAGTTGGTCGAGAGCGCGTCCGAGCGGAGTGCGAGATTGTTTTCCGGCGAGTGGTTCGGCGAGGGTGCAGTGGGCATCGTTGCGCTGGAAGATGCTGTGGCGGTCGCGGTAGAGGCTGAGGGGGATGCCATGAGTGGCGATCATGGAACGGAGAGCGCGGAGATAGCCGACGGTGTTTTCGGGTTCGAGTTGGAAGTGAGCGGCAAGGATCTGGCCGGTGGCGTCGTCCTGAAACGCGATGAGAGTGAGCTCGGGGCCGCGGCCTTCGAGCCAGTCATGACGGCTGGCATCGGTCAGCGCCATCATGCCGAAGCGCGGGCGGGGCGGGCGGCGCGAACGGCAGGGACGAGGCCGGCGCCGCTGCGGGGAAGCCAGTTGGGCGGCGCGCAAGAGGCGGCGCACGGTCTCTCGCGACTGACGGTGAGGTTCTCTTTCAGGCGAAGTTTTTCCGCCCGATGAGAATCGTTGAAGCCCTGGTACTTGCCGCGAGCCAGGTTCAAGATCAACTGCTTCTGGGGAAGGGGCCAGGCCCAAGGCATGGGCGTCCGCGATTGCCGTGCTGCACCCAGCCGACCGAATCGGGGCGATAACGGCGTTTCAGCCGCTGCACCTGGCGTTCGCTCAGTTGTAGCAGGTTCGCCTACGCTCCGCCTGCCGCCCGCTGCATTCTCAATCACTTGCACCCTTTGGAACTCTTTCTGACTCAACGTCACCATCCTGATAGGGTGACAAAGTCTCGTTGCAGTTAAGGGGTGACATTATCTTGGAGCATCTACACGGCGGATCGGGCGGCCATCGTCTTTGCCCGTTCACTATCGTTTCGAGTACGGGATTCAAAATCCGACGGAGCAGGGAATTCGGTTTTGCTATTCTCCATCTCTCGAAAGGCATTGATGATCACCATTTGTTTCGGGACTGCCGGGGTCGTGCGCATCGCTGATGATGCAGATGCTGGATGCGGGCTGCCGGTTCTCTCCGACGGCGAGCGCAAAGCCGACAGCGACTACGCTGTCCGGGTCGGCGGGAGTGCGAATCCGATCTTGCTGCGGCGACTGGGCGAAGGGTTCATCAGCTTCTTGATAACCTTGATGATTTCCTGGATTGCGCCGTCGTGCGTCTCCAGGTGTTTTTCCAACTCTTCAATCCTACCGGCGAGTTCTCGGTTTGCGGTCAGCGCCGCACGCAAGCGGATAAAGGCACGCACCACATAGACGCTCATTTCCACCGCCTGTTCAGAGTTGAGCACCGTTGCGGCCATGATTGCGCCATGTTCGGTGAAGGCGTATGGAAGCGAACGTCGGCCACCGCGGCCAATGTTTGAGGTCGCAAATTGCGACCTCAAAGATTTGTTCTCTCTGGGAGTGAGGTGGAACATGAAATCCGCGGGGAATCTTTTGCGATTGCGCTTTATTTGCTCATTTAAGCGCTTTACAGGCACGCTGTAGAGCTCTGCCAGAGCGGTGTCGAGAATGACCTTCTGGTGACGTAGAATCAGGATCCTAAGATCGATTGAGACCGCAGATACTTTTCGTCGGATTGCTAATGAACGCCGTGTTCGTCCGGTTTTTGGCGAAGTGATTTGCATCCTGCCATGGTAGCGGTCGTAACCAGCGGAGGCTGTGATCAATGGGCGCTCCGAATGTGATGAAACCGAAACTCCGTCGTTCGGCGCCCTGCCGGGGAAGCGCACAAAACTGAAGAACGAATCTTTGAGGTCGCAAATTGCGACCTCAAACAAAGTCTATGTGACGCTCACTTCCGTATAGGTTCCGTACACCTCGCGCAACGCTTCGCAGATTTCGCCTACGGTGGCGTAGGCGCGGACGGCGTCGACGATGTAGGGCATGGTGTTGACGTTGGAAATATTGCCGTTGGTGCCCGCAGTGGGAGCCTTGGCGGCGGCCTGTTTCAGGGCATCGAGGCGGCGGCGGACTTCTTCGTTCGAACGGCGGGCACGCAGGGCTTTGAGTTTCTTTTCCTGAGCGCGGGCTACCGATTCGCCGATGTAGAGAATGTTGGGTGACTCTTCTTCGATAACGAAATCGTTCACGCCGACCGTGATCTTTTCGTTGGCTTCAACCGCGCGCTGGTACTGGTAACTGGCCTCGGCAATTTCTTTCTGGGGATATCCGCGCTCGATGGCTTTGACCATGCCTCCCATCTGGTCGAGCTTCTCGAAGTAATCGAAGGCGCCTTGCTCCATGTCGAGGGTTTGCTTCTCGACGAAGTAGCTTCCGCCTAGCGGATCGACAGTTTGGGCAACGCCCGACTCGAAGGCAACGATCTGCTGGGTGCGCAGTGCGATGCGGGCGGCTGCCTCCGTGGGCAAGGCGAGGGCTTCGTCGTAGGCGTCGGTGTGCAACGACTGCGTGCCGCCGAGTACCGCCGCCAGCGCCTGCAAGGCGACCCGCGCGATGTTGTTCATTGGTTGCT
>JBEKFN010000423.1:0-2960 GCA_050013295.1 Terriglobales bacterium | reverse complement strand
GGGCCGTCTGACGCGCGCGTGGTGCCGCCACCTTCCCCTGCGGCGGATGCGCAGGGACCCGCCGACTTTCAGGTGGATGCGATCGTCCCGGTGACGCCGGGCAGGATTTATTCCACCTCCAGTGTCGACTGGAAGGGCAACTCTGCAATTGCCATCAGCGAAGTCGCGCCGCTCATCCACATGCCGCTTGGGCAGCCCGTCGACGCGGTGCGGCTTCTCCGCGACCTCGAAAATGTGGGCAAGCTTTACCGCAGCCGCGGCTACATGACGGTCCAGATCACGCCCGACGCCCGGCTCGACGACGAGAAAAGCACCGTGCACTACGACCTGAACATCGTCGAAGGCGACCTCTACAAGATGGGCGAGTTGGAGATCGTAGGACTCGACACACAAGCCAAGGCTCGGATGCAGGCAGCGTGGCATCTGCGCGAAGGTCAGCCCTACAACGCCGATTACCCCAAGAAATTTGTGGACGATACCGGACAGCTCCTTGCCCGCGCCGTGCGCTGGGCCGTGAGCATTCATGAATCGCTGGATGCTAAGGACAAGACCGTGGACGTGGAGATCCGTTTCAAGCAGCAGTAGCGTTGAAAACTGTGGCGTGTAGAGGAGCAAATATTTTTGTAATTCGAAGCTTGCATGAGAATCGTGATATTGACATCATGATTGTGAGATCATCGAGTGGCCACTTTTGAACTATCACGCCTGAACTATCACGCCGTTTCACAGGAGAGAAAAGCACAATGAAGGTTAATCGAATAGCAACTGCGGTGTTTGGGATGCAGATGTTGATCGGGCTGGCGGCGGTTCCAGCACTGGCCGCCGGTAAGAGCCAGACCTTGACCGGCGAAGTGAGCGACGCCATGTGCGGGGCGAAACATGAAATGCCCGGCAAAGCCGCGGATTGCACGCGCGGCTGCATCCAGCATGGATCGAAATACGCGCTCGTGGTCGGCGACAAAGTCTACATCCTGGAGACCTCGGACAAGGCCGCGCTCGACAAGCTGAACGATCTGGCCGGAGCGAAGGCAAAGGTAACCGGAGAAGTGGACGGCACCACGATCACGGTAAAGTCGGTGGCCGCGGGATCTTAGGTAATCGGGGGTCATCTCACCATCGGGTCATCGGGTGATCGAAAATCCTCGTCCTCACTGGTTTTTCGATGACCCGATGACCCGATTTGTGTTAATTCTGGTTCGGATTGTCGTCCCGGCGCTTTAGCGTTGGGCGATCGTCGTCGCCGCTCTTGTCCGTGCTGCTAGTCTTGTCGCTGGTTGAGGTGCGGCGCAGGCTGGGCTTGCTCCCATCCTTCTCTTCGATGATCTTGTGCCGGTTCTCAATCGTGGCCAGCCGCGCTTTCACGTCGTCAAACTCCGATGTGGAAACGATGTATTGCGGGCGCGCCGGAAGAATGGTCGCGATCTCCTTTTGCGACGCCGCAATGCGGTCGGGCGTCTGCGGGTGCGAAGCGAAGGCCTTGGCGATGGTACCCGGCTTCTTCTTCTCTCTCGCCTGAATTTTTTCGAAGAAACTAATGAAAGCCTGCGGATCGTATCCCGTCTTATACATATATTGCAGGCCGAGGTAGTCCGCTTCCGCTTCGAAATTGCGTTGGAACTTCATGAAGGTGAGCGGCAAACCCAAGCCGGCTGCTTCGTAGATTCCGTAGCCGATGCCTCCCCCAATAAAGATCAGGGGAATGGTGCCGATGTTCGCCCACTGGGCCCGCGTCATCTGGCGGGTCCCGTGGCGGGCGCAAACGTGCGAGATCTCATGCGCCATTACGCCGGCCAGTTCCGCCTCTTCGTCCGCCGCCAGAATCAGGCCGGAGTTTACGTAGAAAAATCCACCGGGGAGCGCGAACGCGTTTACTTCATCGGAGTCGATGACCTTGATGGTAAACGGAACCTGCGCGTCGGAATTACGCACCAGATTTTGGCCGATGCGATTGACGTACTCGGTCACCACCGGGTCCTGAACGAGCTTCACGCTGCTCTCGACCTGCATCGCGTATTGCTTGCCCATCTTGACTTCGGTTTCGAGCGAGTACCAGTTGCCCAAACCGCGGCCGCCGATCTTGCGATTGCCGATGGCGTCGACATCGTCCTCCTTGCCGTCGTGCTTGACCTTGCTGGCGTCGGGTTCCTGGATGGGAGGCGGCCCAGTGGGGACTGAGTCGCTGCCGGCGGGGCTGCTGCTCGCAGAAGTATCCGCGGAAGTGTCCGCGGGCGGAGTCGGGCTGGTGCCTGCCGAGGGATCCTGCGGCGGAGCTGGCGTTGAACTGGTTGTTGAGCCCGTCGTTGAGCCAGACGCGGGCGGCGTGCTCTGCGGCTGCGCCGTTTGATCTTTTGCTGTTTGCGGCTGTGAGGTTTGCGGCTGTGATGCCTGCGGCTGCGAGGCTTGAGGCTGCGCGTTTGGGGCCTGGGAAGTTTGATCCTGCGCCAGCGCGGGCAACGCCATCAGCGCCAGCAGGCTCAGGGAGACGAGCAACTTACGGAACGACATTTGGATACCCCGCAGAAACCCAGTCGGTTGACGCCATTATACTCCCGATAGCAATCGGAACCGATAGAGTTCTCCATCTATTTGGACGCCGGCTCGCGCCGGAAAGTTACCCGTTATTTTCACAGTGCGTGGTGGCTGAGGTTCGTTTCGGAGTCGCCTGTGCGACGGGCAGGAAGAGAGGAATTCACTTCTGCGAAATCGACCCGCGCGAGCCTGCGGCTTTGTCATTCGCCTGTTTACTCTCAAGATAATAACCCATTCTTCACCGTACCCCCCTCCCCCCCTCCCTCTTGGAATCATGAGGTTAGAAGGAAATTTTCCGGCCGGTCTTTGATTCTAAAAGGACTTACAGGTACAGTCTTTGAGAACAAACGACTTACGAGATCCGTTCGCTTCGCTCAGGATTTCGGCAGCGGGCTCACCCCTTCGACTACGCTCAGGGTCACGCCCGCTAA
>JBEKFN010000422.1:0-3109 GCA_050013295.1 Terriglobales bacterium | reverse complement strand
TGGTCTTTCTCGGCATCCTGATCGTCGGCTACGTATGGATTTGGAAGAAGGGCGCGCTCGAATGGGTATGACTGCCTCGGCTCCAAATCCAGCCAGTCCCAATTCGGCTGCTTCCGATGAGAGCTTCACCGCCAGCCGCTGGACGAGGGGAAACTTCTGGTTTCCGACACGCATCGTGGTCAACCCGCTGCGCGTGAGCCGCGTGAAGAGGCGCCTGTTCGGCAGCAGCGAGGAAAGCATTTCGACTTCCCAGGTTGCGTCGGTGAAGATCTCGACGGGAATCTTGTGGTCGGACATTTTAATTGAGTCCACCGGAGGCACGGATCCGATCGCCAGTCACGGCCATCGCAAAGCCGACGCGTTGCGCATCCGCGACTTGGTCGAAGGCTTTCAGGCGGCCCGGCGCTAGCAGGACCGGCCTGTAGAGACGGGGGAAGCCGCGTCTTTACGGGAAATCAGAGCGCAGCGGTCAAAGTGACTGGGCATTGTGACGGCGGTCACATACGGTGACGCGATCAGATGTTAAAAGTGAAAGTTTCCTAATAGAGCGGCTTTTGCAACGATAGACCCTAGAATGGCCGAGGAAGTCAAAACCCCAGCTCCACCACCGCCGCCGGAAGGTGAGAAGAAGCCGACGGCGGAAAAACCCGCAGCGGCGTCCGCCGAGCCAGCAAAGCCTGCTGCGCCCGCGAAACCCGCCGCGCCTGCCAAGCCCGCCGCTCCCGCCAAGCCCACTGGGCCCGTCCCGATGCCGTGGACCTCGCCGATGGTTGAAAAATACCGCAGCCAATACGGCTCGGGCCTCGACCCGCTAACTTATCTGGGACAGAACTACCTCGCCGTTGACCGCTCGCTGATCCCCGACATCCTGCGCCTGCTGCGCGACGAAGAGCAGTTCGACTACTGTGTCGATATCACCGCGGCGCATTATCCGAAGCGCGAAAAGCAATTCGACGTCATATGGATACTCTATTCTTTCCCGCGCAATGAGCGGGTACGCGTGAAGACGCAAATCGCCGACGGCGCTTCCATCCCGTCGAGCGTCGCGATCTGGCCGACCGCCAACTGGCTGGAGCGCGAAGTCTATGACATGTTCGGAATTAAGTTCGACGGACATCCCGATCTGAAGCGCATCCTTCTGCCCGACGGCTGGAAAGGCCACCCCCTGCGCAAGGATTACGGCATCCTGCAGCAAGACCAGGAGTGGGTGCAAATCAACCTGGGAATCGAGAGCGGACAATGAGCGATCGCAAGAACGACAGCACGACCGACGTCTCGGTCCACTCACTTGCCAACCTCGATCTCGAAACTCACGAGAAGCCCTATCTCGATTCCAACGAACTCGTCATCAACATGGGACCGCAGCATCCGGCGACGCACGGCGTGCTGCGCGTCATCCTGAAGCTCGACGGCGAAAAAGTTCTTGGCACCGAGTGCATCATCGGGTACCTGCACCGCGGCGTGGAAAAGATCGGCGAGAACCGCACCTACGCGATGTTCAATCCCTACGTCGACCGGATGGACTATTGCGCCGCCGTGTCGAATGGCCTCGGCTACTGCGAAGCGGTCGAGAAATTGATGAACGTGGAGGCGCCGCCGCGCGCGCAATACATTCGCGTGATCCTGACTGAACTGCAGCGCATCGCCAGCCACCAGCTTTGGCTGGGCACGCACGCGCTCGATATCGGAGCCATGACCCCGCTCTTCTACACCTTCCGCGACCGGGAGGAGATCCTGAAGATTTTCGAAAGGTACTGCGGCGCGCGCCTGACCACGCATGCCTTTCGCATCGGTGGCTGCCAGTATGAAACTTACGCCGGCTTCGAAAAAGACGTAAAGAATTTCCTGACCTTCTTCGCGCCCAAGATCGACGAATACGCAGCCCTGCTTACCACCAACCGCATCTGGCTGGAGCGCACCAAGAATGTCGGCGTGATCTCGGGCGCCGATTGCATTGCGCTCGGCGTAACCGGGCCGGTGCTGCGCGCCAGCGGCGTGAAGTGGGACTTGCGCAAGGCCCAGCCCTACGCGAACTACTCGAAATTCGATTTCGAAATTCCCATCGGCACCAACGGCGACACTTACGACCGGTACCTGGTTCGCATGGCGGAAATGCGCCAGTCGCTGCGCATCGTGGAGCAAGCGGTCAACGGCATCCCGGAAGGCCCGATCATGGGCAAAGTGCCCAAGGTGATCAAGCCGCCGGTGGGCGAAATCTATCATTCCATCGAAGCGCCCAAGGGCGAGCTCGGATACTTCATTGTCAGCGACGGCTCGACGCAGCCCTACCGCTTGCGCGTGCGTCCGCCATCGTTCGTCAATCTTCAGGCGCTCGACCTTATGGTGCGCGGCGCGCTTGTAGCCGACGTGGTTGCCGTCATCGGCACGATTGACATCGTGCTCGGCGAGGTGGACCGCTGATGCCCAATTTCATCACCTCGTATCTCGGCAGCAAGGTGACGCCCGGCGAAGCGGGGAACCAGTTCTGGGCGCTGGTTTATGTGTTCATCATCTTCGTGGGAGTGGCGCTCACCGTGATGTGGCTCTTGAACTGGATCGAGCGCAAGGCGTTGGCGCACTTCCAGGTTCGCCTCGGCCCCATGCGCGTGGGCCCGCACGGATTGCTGCAGCCCTTCGCCGACGCGCTCAAGCTGATTCTGAAAGAAGACATCATTCCCACGGAAGCCGATCAGTTCGTTTTCTGGGTCGCGCCCCTGATCGGACTGCTCGCATCGTTCACGGTTTATACCGTGATTCCGTTCGGCCCTTCGCAGGCGGTGAGCGACATGAACATCGGCATCCTGTTTATGCTCGGGGTCTCGTCGCTCGGCGTGCTCGGCATTGTGGTCGCGGGATGGGCTTCGAACTCGCACTATCCGCTGATCGGCGCGCTGCGTTCGAGCGCGCAGATGGTGTCTTATGAAGTCGCCATGGGATTGGCCGTCGTCTCCGCGATCCTGATGACCAGCATGAACGCAAGTGGCACGGGCACGCTGAGCATGCTCGGGATCGTCCGGGCACAGCAGCAGCAGGGCATCTGGTTCATCTTTAAGTTCTTCCCGCTCGGCTTCATCGCGTTTGCGATTTTCGCCATCGCCATGGTCGCCGA
>JBEKFN010000421.1:0-3204 GCA_050013295.1 Terriglobales bacterium | reverse complement strand
CCTTCCTTTTTGAGTTCGCTCAGAGTGTAGCCGAGCAGAATTGCTGTATTCCCGCCTCTGCGAGCACTACCGTTGAACGCAACAACCTTCATGTCAGCTCCGTTTCGCAAGATCAAGTTAATAAGCCCCTATTCTCTCGCAGTCGAGCAGCCGACGCTACATAGTTCTATGTTTCAATTCCCGACGGCCAACGCGGACTGCGCCACACGTAGTAAAAAGCACGGATAATATCTGTTTCCGGTGCCCACCGGAGTGAACCTCGGCGCACGCCCCCAAGGTCGGTCGGAACGACCCGTGTCCGTGCGGCTCCGGGAAGAAGTACAAGAAGTGCTGCGGCGGGGCGACGGTGAACTGAGCGTTGTGCCGTCCACAGTCTAAAATTGAAATTCGGCCGATTTGCGAAAGGCAATTTTCCGACGCCCCCCGCGCCATGCGAACGACTTTCGAGTGAGCTTGCTCCATCTCATCCGTCACGACATCGCCATAAACATTCATCATGGTGCGGATGTCCGCATGCCGCATCAGCTTTTGCTGGACGGCGATTGACGTCCCCACAGCGTCGAGCCATGAGCGGTAGGTATGCCGCATTGTGTGAGTACTGACAGTGGCCGATTCCCGCAGTCGATGTGGCCTTCTGGTAGGCATCGTTAACTCCATCCGCTGACCATGGCAATCCGCCGAGCTGTGCCAGCGAAGCAAACACCCAATCCTCGTCAGCAGAGAACTAGGTTCGCGCCCGCCAGGTTTTCAGTACCCGCAGCATCTCGGAATCAATGGACATCGTCTTCTTCGAGTAGGCGGTTTTTACGTCGCCGACCCTTTGACGGACGATGCTGCGCTGAATCGAGACCTTCCCTTCCAGCCAGTTGATGTCGCTCCATCTCAGCGCGAGACACTCGCTGATGCGACCGTGTTGGACGACAGATTGCCATGCTTCCAACGGCGTGCGATCCTTGATCTGAGTGAAGGCTTGGCCGTTGCAAGAATACTTGCCGAACAACGCCCCAATCATCGGCCGGCGTGTCCGCGGTGGCGCGTTCCCCTCTTCCCAGGGGAAGCAAGGCGAGAAGCTGAAGGGCTCTGACGTAGGATTCCCGCGCAGCATTGCTCCCTCGTAGAACGTACAGACGTCACGCTCCTCGCGCTTGAACCGGTTGAAGGCACCCCGGCGATAGACGGCATCCAAGAGTGCGCCGGGAATGTCTGCCGCATGCGGTGAACAGAAAGCCCCGCCGCACGACAAACGCGGCCTCGAGGAAGAAATTGAAGACGCCACTCGGCTTCCCATCCTCGTCCTGTTTCAAATACGATCCGAACAGGAGAAGATCTCCGTCGCGCAGTGACCGCAGATATGGGATGGAATTTTGACGGCAGAGGCTCCCGCAGGCTACTGACTATAATTTCACTGGGGTGCGAGGGCATTCGGAACAAAGGACGTGATTCCCAGTGAGGAGAGCAGCCATGGCTCTACGCAAACTGTGCTTTTTCACAATGCTGGCCACGATTATTGCTTTCCTTGAGGTCGGAAGGTTAAACGTTCAGATCAGGGGATTTGATGTACCGACGACGAATTCGCGGCCGCACGATCCGGCGCTTCCCCCCGATGGGTCGCTCTGGTACATGAGCCCGCCGGCGAATAAGTTAGGCCGATCGAACTGGGTCAAGGCATTCCGCGCGAAAAGCGAAATCCGGCCGACCGTTTTTCTTCCGGTCCAATCCAAGAACGCCAAGGATCTGGGTGCCGGAAAGTTGCTGGTGGCCAGCCGGGGGCTCGCCGATCCGCAATTCGCTAAGACGGTAGTCCTGCTGGTTCACTACGATGCCGAAGGTGTGGTCGGATTGATTCTCAACCGGCGCACAGATGTCCCGCTTTCACGAGTACTTGAGGGGATCAAGGCGACGAAAGACCTTTCAGACCGGGTCTATCTCGGTGGTCCGGTAGAAACTCCAGCGGTGTTTGCGTTGCTGCAGTCGCCGGCGAAGCTCGAAGGAGCTCAGCACATTTTCGGTCCGGTTTACCTGATTTCCACGAAGACCCTCTTCGAACAGACCATCTCGGCTCGACCTGACCCTAGCGGTTTTCATGTTTATCTGGGCTACGCGGGATGGACTAACGATCAACTGCGAAAGGAGGTGGAACTAGGCGCGTGGTTCATTTTTCAGGCGGATGCAGGAACGGTTTTCGATTCCGATCCGGATTCCTTGTGGCCGCAAATGATTCAGAAAACCGAGCTAAAGTTGGCCGGGAGCGGGCCTGCGCATGCAGATCGACCAAGAGCCGCGCACTCGACAACTACTTCGCTAGTATTCCCAGCGTGCGCGGGGCAGATACGTAACCAGTAGTCGGCTTGTCGGAATCGACCGAGCCGATATTTTCCGCGAAGGACATTTCTCGGTACGAATCTTCCAAGGTATCTCAGGAATGGTGCCGTGTCGATTCCGGCCATATGCTCTGTTGTCGAGGTAGTAATTTCCAAATCGGCAACCATCCGGCCAGAGCCCAACGCGAGAGAAATCATACGCGCTGCATTGGTAAGAAGTTAGCGCGATTACCAACCCATTTGGCGCATCCGCTCAAGGATGCCCGCGCTGTAGTTATTCATGCGCTCGGGCCGCCGCTTCAGGGGAGCCGGCAGAATCGCGGCGAGCCGCGCCGCCTGTTGCCGGCCGATATTCCGGGCCGCGGTTCCGTCGTAGTAACGACACGCCGACTCTGCACCATAAATACCAGGGCCCCATTCAACCGCGTTGAGATAGATCTCCAAAATGCGCCGCTTGCCGAGGACGAATTCGGCCACCGGTACCAGTGTGAACTCCGCACCCTTGCGGAGGATAGAGCGGCCCGTTCCGAAGAATAGGTTCTTTACAAGTTGCTGCGTAATGGTGGAAGCTCCGCGAGTGCGACCGCCTTCCAAATCGTCTTCGGCAGCGATTTGGATCTGGTGCCAATCGAACCCATGGTGCTGGTAGAAGCGCGCGTCCTCCGCGGCGATAACAGCGTGCTGGAGATCGGGCGAGATTTGGCTGAGCGGAATGAATTTGTAGCGTTCGCGATACGGCGTGTGGTGAATCCAGGCCTGCGAGCGGCGCTGGATGTGCACCGCGGTTGTCGGTGGGTCGATCCACCGGGCGGCCACAAGGATCAGCGCGGCAAGCGACCAAAGAAGCACCACGCCGATGACAAGCCATCGAATAAAGGACCGG
>JBEKFN010000420.1:0-3239 GCA_050013295.1 Terriglobales bacterium | reverse complement strand
CGGACAATCGGGGCAAGTTGCGGCTCAGCCAACTGCTGGTCGTGCTGCTGGCGGCGTATGCGGGATTTTATTCGTCGCGCAATCTTCCGGTTTCTTCGATGCTGCTGGTGCTGGTAGCGGGGCCGATCTTGTGGGGAAACTTCGCAGCACTGGCGGAGAAGCCGGGCGCTTGGCAATTTGTGCGTAACGGCGCGGCCCGGATTTCAAACTTCTCCGATCGCATGGGCGCGCAGGAAATGGAGCTTCGCGGGCATCTGTGGCCGGTGGTCTCGGTGGCCTTGGCATTGGCGATCTGTCTTGAGGGTGGAGGGCTGGGCTCGCGACAGCTGATTCATGCGCAATTTGATCCGAAGAAAATGCCGGTGGCGGCGGTGAATTTTCTGCAGCGAGAGAACGTGTATGAGCCACCGGTCACGGAGCCGGTCTTCTCGACCGATGCCTGGGGAGGCTATCTCATCTATGTGATGTATCCCGAGCGCAAAGTCGTAATGGATGACCGTCACGATCTCTATGGTTCGGACCGGATTCGCCAGTACCTGATCCTGACCCAGGTAGAGCCGGGATGGCAGAGCGTGCTGAAAGAGTGGCAGATTCGAGCGGCGCTTTTGCCCACCGACTCGACGCTGGCCAACCTGCTCCGCGAACGTACGCAGGGTTGGCGGGTCGCTTATGAAGATAAGGTTGCGGTGGTGTTTGAGAAGCGGTAGAAGGCGGGCGACACCGTCATAGCGGATTCATCCTGGGTTCTGAGCGTTATCGCCTGGACTCGACAGTTAACGCGGGGAGAGGCTACGGCGATGCACCCCAAGATTCGTCTTAGGCTAAACTGTGCAGGTGATGAGGCAGATTCAGAGCCCCGCTCCTAACCCTTTCCGCTCTCGCGGTCCGTACCGCAGTATGGTGTCAAACGATTGGGTGCCAAGAAACTATGTGCAAAGGATAGGCGCGTTCATGATCGGAGCGATCTGCCTCATGGGTGGAGTCGCCGTTATCGCGTCAACAGTGTTCTTCAAAGCCGAGTTGATTGCTGAGCTTCATTCGGCATCCGCTGCTGTTCTCTTTGGCGTTATTCTCGTGTCCCTAGCTTTGATGACCGGGGCAATTGTTACTTGGCTGAGCATTCGCCTACTGAAAGGTGCCTTTCGGCCCAGCGCAAAACACTCGAGCCGTAACTCTTGATAAATCGCGTTTGCACTAACAACCGGAGCCGTATCATTCTTGCCGCTCGTATCGCCAACCCGTATCACTCCCATTCTCTGCAACCTGAGCGCTTCCGTGTCATCTGATGTAGTTGAGTTTGGCGCTCGCCGACCGAGAAGCGCGATTTTTAGAAGCTCGCGAGAATTTCGATGCGCTGGCTTCGTAAAGACTGAGATTATTATGCGGATGGCAGGAACACGCCGGTTTGCCGAGAGATGTGCGGAGAGCTGCCGATGAAGTCGCAGTGTTTGCCGTTCACGCAGATTCCGCATAGCACGCGGCTGTTCCTTGATTATCTTTCCTACGCTCCTTCCGTTCGCGGGATGTATCCGCGCTCGCCGATTTTTTCCGAGTGGGTTAAGGACGAAGCCCAGCGCGTCGTTTACGATGCCGCGCGTCGCGCCAAGGTTAGCGAAATTCTTGAGCGGCAAAATCGCGCTCGGGGCGCTTCTCCGAAGACTTTGGCCAACATTGAGCGGTTCCGGCGAGGCGCGCTGGCGGCGGTTACGGGACAGCAAGTTGGGCTGTTCGGCGGGCCTCTGTTTTCGATCTTCAAAGCGCTGACCGCGGTCAAGCTGGCGGAACAGGCGACGGTGGCCGGAGTGGACTGCGTCCCGGTCTTTTGGCTGGCGACCGAGGATCACGACTTAGCCGAGGTCAATCATGTAGCGCTCGTTTCTGAGCACGGCCTTCCGGAATCATTCGCGGTTGAAAGCCGGGCAGTCGCCGATGCGCCCGTCGGCGCCGTCAGGTTTGGGCCGGAAATCGAGCCGGTGGTCGAGCGCGCTGCTGCGCTGTTGGGAGATTCCGAGGTTACGACGTGGCTGCGTCAAGCTTATCGTCCGGGTGAAACTCTGGGCAGTGCATTTGCTCTGCTGTTTACGCGGCTGTTTGCGGATTGGGGGGTCATCCTGCTCGACCCGGCCGGCCTTGATTCGACGGGCAAGGATTTTCATGACCTCGCAAAACCCCTGTTCCGCGCGGCGATCGAACGGGCCTCCGAACTCGATGAGGCGCTGCTTGGGCGCGGTAAGGCGCTCGAAGCGGCGGGATATCACCTGCAAGTGAAAGTGACTTCGGCGACCACGCTGCTTTTTGAGGTGAAGAATGGCAGTCGTACGGTAGTGCATCGCAGGAATAATGGCGTCAACGGCGGTGAGTTCGCCGTTGGTGAGGAGCGGATCTCGCCCAAAGAACTGGTGGACCAGATTGAACACGCTCCCGAGAAGTTCAGCCCGAACGTGCTGTTTCGTCCCGTGGTGCAGGATTACCTGTTGCCTACGCTGGTTTATACGGGAGGAGCGGCGGAAGTCGCGTACTTCGCGCAGGCCGCCGTGGTCTACGAGAAACTGCTGGGACGAGTGACGCCAATTCTGCCGCGGTTTTCGGCGACGCTGGTCGAAGCCAAGGCAGAGCGCATTTTGACGCGCTACCAACTGGGCCTGCCCGATGTGTTCCACGGTCCGGAAAAAGTTCGCGAAGCGATTGCCGCTCGTTCACTGCCATCTGACTTGCAGACACGCTTTTCGGAAGCCTATGCGAGTGCCGAGCAGTCGATGGCGGCGGTTCGCGAATCGATCGGCAGATTGGATTCAACGCTCATCCAGGCGGCAGACCGTGCGCGGATGAGCATGTGGAATCAAATCAACCGTCTGCACCGGCGGGCGTCACGCGCGGAGTTGCTGCGGAATGAGGTCATCACGCGGCACGCGGATGCCTTGAGCCACGCCCTATTTCCGCATAAGGCGCTGCAGGAGCGCGAGGTTTCAGGAGTGAGCTTTGTGGCGCGATATGGGGCGGAGCTGCTGGCGAATCTGTATGAGACGATCCGTCCCGATTGCCACGATCACCAGGTGATTGCGGTGCAGTAGTTGTTTCCTGCTTTGAATTTATTTCGACTTGCACAGCGCGAGTACCGTGACGGCGTGATGAGTCATACGGTGGAGTGACGGGCGTCTCGCCGGTCGGGCCGGGCGGGGACGCCCGGCGCTCCATCAGCTAACTCGCGGTCGATTCGCTCTCGCGCAGGACTATCTGCA
>JBEKFN010000419.1:0-3287 GCA_050013295.1 Terriglobales bacterium | reverse complement strand
TCAATGTGGTTTTCTCCAGAGTGCTGACAAAACCACCCGCGCTCTGCATCAGGGCCGCTCCCGCCACCACGTCCCATTCGTTCTTGCGAGTCAGCGTAAACGTTACATCTGCCAGTCCAGCTGAAACCAGGGCAAGCTTGTAGGCGACCGAACCCATGGGGCGGATCTTGAAAGCAGCGTTCTCGAACAGTTTCCATTCGCCGCGTTTGACTTCGCTACGGCTGGCGAGAACCAGGGCGCCGTCTAGACTTTTGCGCTGGCTGGGCTGCGCAGGCTTGCCGTTGTAGGTAACGCCGGAATCGATCGATCCCAGGAAGGTTTCGTCGGTTGCCGGATTGTAGATTCCACCAGCCACGGGACGGCCGTCCTCAACGAACCCGATCGAAACACAAAACTCTGGGATTCCCTTGACGAATTCGCGGGTGCCGTCAAGCGGATCGACGACCCAAACACGCGAGCGCTGCAAGCGGATGGGATCGTCCACGCTCTCTTCCGAAAGCCAACCTTCTCCGTCGCGCAGCAGTTCCTTGCGCAGAACGGCGTCGAGGGCGCGATCTGCTTCTGTAACGGGATCGTGTCCCGCTTTGTATTCTGTCTCAATCGCTCCCGGAGCGAAGCGGGCGAATACCGCGCGAGAGGCTTCCAGCGCAGCGTGGATGCGTTCCAGGATTTGAGCGTAAGACTTTGAGAGCATAATCCCCTGATCTTCCTGGGACGGTCAAGTCATTAGCATGCGCGCGCCGGTCACCAACAGCACCGCGCATAGAATACGTCTGAGCCACGGAACCGGTACCCGCGTACTCAAGTACGAACCGAGCAGTCCCCCTGGGACCGAGCCGATCAATAGCGCCCCCACCAGGTGGACGTCAACATTATGCATACGAAAATGCAGAAGACTAGTCACACCCGTGAGGAGGAGGGCATGAACGATGTCGGTGCCCACCATGACCTTCGGCTGAAAGCTGTAGAACAACAAGAGCATCATCATGACGATGCTGCCCGAGCCGACTGAAGTGATTCCCACCAGAAAGCCGGCTACCAATCCGATGAGCGACATCCAGGCGAACGACTTCATCGTCGGCGGCCGCACCGCAGCGCGATCCTCGATCTTTTTCTGAAAGAACAAGAAAGTTGGAATGCAAATCAGCAAAACCCCGACGGCAATGGTGATGAAGTGATTGACGCCATTGCCATAAACGTTTCGCAAGTGAATCAGAAAACTCACGCCCAGGTAGGAGCCTGGAGCGCTGCCGACAGCCAGCGCCAAGACTACTTTGCGCCGAACTGTTCCTTTGCGCAGGTGGACTATGCTGGCGCCGATCTTGGTGAAAAAGTTGAAAAGCGCGTCCGAGCCCACGGCGAGAAGGGGGCGTACACCCAAACCGAAAATGAGGATCGGGAGTAGCAAAACGCCGCCCCCGACTCCCGTCATTCCGATGAGGGTCCCGACTCCAAAACCCACCAGGCTCTTGATCAGCAGATCCATGACAGTAACGGCTTCAGCCTCCTATCATTTTCCGGCACCATCTGGAGCGGGTTTTAAATCGACTCCGCAGCCGTTCCGATGAAGCCTTCTCGCTCGAGGTGCAGAATAATCTCCTGCGCTGCCTCTTCGGGGGACAAGTCGCCCGTGTTGATGGTCACTTCGGCGTCGGCCGGAGCCTCGTAAGGATCCGAGATGCCCGTGAATTCCTTTAGAATTCCCGCGCGCGCCTTGGCGTACAGGCCCTTGCGATCGCGCTGCTCGCAGACTTCCACTGACGTGGCGATGTGCACCAGAACGAACCCTCCGTGGGGCTCAATCATCTGCCGGACATGTTTGCGCGTGGCATCGTAGGGTGCGATGGGCGCGCAGATGGCGATACCACCGTTCTTAGTAATTTCCGAGGCTACGTAACCGATGCGACGGATGTTGATGTCGCGGTGCTCTTTCGAGAAGCCGAGTTCGGAAGAAAGATGCTTGCGGACCAGATCGCCGTCGAGCAGCGTGACCGGGCGCCCGCCGGTTTCCAGGAACTTCGTCAGCAGCACGTTCGCAATGGTCGACTTACCGGAACCCGAAAGGCCGGTGAAGAAGATGGTCACGCCTTGTTTGTGGCGAGGCGGGAAACTGCGTCGTAATTCAGCCACGACTTCCGGATAGGTGAACCAGGCTGGGATCTCGCGGCCTTCATTCAGACGCTGGCGAAGTTCAGTGCCGGAAATGTTCAGTACACGATCACCTTTCTTGACTTCGTCATCCGGAACGTATTTGTCCTGGTCTTCGAGGTAGACCATCATGTTGAAGGGAACCATCGTGACGCCGATGTCGGACTCGTGTTTCTTGAAGACCTCCTGCGCCTCGTAGGGGCCGTAGAAAGGCTTGCCGTCAGTGTCTTTGCCCGGACCAGCGTGATCGCGGCCCACAATGAAGTGCGTGCACCCATGATTCTTGCGGATCAGTGCGTGCCAGATGGCCTCGCGGGGCCCGCCCATGCGCATAGCGAGCGGCAGCAAGGAAAGTTTGGCGGTGGACTGCGGGAACTTCGAGAGCAGCAACTGGTAGCAGCGCACTCGCGTGTAGTAATCCACATCGCCGGGCTTGGTCATGCCTACGACGGGATGAATCAGCAGATTGGCCTCGACTTGCTTGGCAGCGCGGAACGCCAGCTCAACGTGAGCGCGATGCATGGGATTGCGAGTCTGGAACGCGACCACACGGCGCCAGCCCACGCGGGCAAATTCGGCGCGAACTTCGGCAGGTGTCAAGCGCAAATTGCGAAAATCATAGTGGGACGGGATCTGCGTCCCTTCGATCCTTCCACCGACGTACCAGGGATTCGCCTTGTTAATGGCGTAATCGGCGCCCGGATGGGCGGAGCTGGTGCTGGCAAAAACCGCCTGACCTTCTGCATTGCGGTCGGGTTGCCAGACATCTTCAACATGCAATACCGCGAGCATTACGCCTTCGGGATCGCGGAGCGCGACTTTGCTGGCGCCCGGTGTGAGCTTCTTGGCAAACTCCTCGGTGACATCCAACGTGATCGGCATCGGCCAAAGAACCCCACTAGTCAGACGCATGTTGTGGCAGACGCCTTCGTAGTCGGCGCGCGTCAGGAAGCCCTGCAGCGGAGAAAACCCGCCCGTGATCAGCAACTCCAGATCGCAAAGCTGGCGACTGGTTAGATCCCACGAAGGCCATTCCTTGGAATGGGTCTTCAATTCGGCGATTCTTTCTCGTTGAGCGATGAGGTTTATCAGTTCACCGCCGTGGGGCGGAATGAGATGGCTGGTTGAAGCGGTCAAGT
>JBEKFN010000418.1:0-3319 GCA_050013295.1 Terriglobales bacterium | reverse complement strand
TTCCCTTACGGCGGCCATTACCAGTCTAAATGAAGACCGATGTCAGAACGCTCGTCATAGTCGATATGCACGGTCACTTCGGCGCCCGGCTTCAACTGTCTGCCCGAGGGCAGCTTGTAGCCTTTCACGTCCGCCGAAACGATGTAGTCGGCCTTGCCGGCGGGCAAGCGCTGGGCGAACTCGCCGGTGTGATTGGAATAGAGCTCCCAGCGCGTTTTTTTCTCGCTGGCCCGCCGGATCTTTACTTTGACCCCGTAGAGCGGGCGCCCGTCGGGGTCCCAAACGGTTCCAAAGATGACTGCGTAAGGCTGCGGCTTCTCGCGCTCGCTACTCCGCGCGTGCACAGGGGCAACGAGACACGCCAGGAACAAGACTGACGAGGCCATTGCGATAAGTCGTCGGAATGCCCGGATATGCGCAGGATTCTTCAGGAATCTTCGTCCTCATCCTCTTCTTCGTCGGCGTCCTCTTCGTCCTCATCTTCCAGATCCTCGTCTTCGCCGACGGGCTTCAGTTCTACGGGATTCACTGTGATGACCTCGAAGTCCGTGCCGCACTCCGGGCAGGAGACGACCGCGCCCTCATCGACCTCATCTTCATCGATGTCGAGATCCGTCTCGCACTCAGGACAGTACACCATGATTTCCTCCACGTTCAGGGTACCCTGTTATATTTAGTTTCTTCGGGAGGAAAAGGTCAAGTGGCTTACCAAGAAAATTCTGAGGGGGCCGAGTCTTCCAGTTCCGGTCACCTTCCCACAAGTCTTGCGGCGGCCGCCGTGGTTGCCGTGGCGCTGGCGTTTTGCATTCCTTCATGCCGGGCTCAGGAAATGGCGCAGGAACATGGTCCCGCGCCGCGCTTGGCCGCCGACCCGCACACCGACTCGCACATCGCCGAAGCGATCCGGCAAGTTTCGGCGGACCACATCCGGCAGACGATCGAGAAGCTGGTCAGCTTCCAGAACCGGTCCACAATTTCCCCGCAGGATGAGGAATCCGTCAAAGCGGGAAAGGGAATCGGAGCGGCGCGGGAGTGGACCAAGGAGGAGTTTGAGCGCTACTCCAAAGACTGCGGCGGCTGCCTGGAGGTGGGGACCGACACTTTCACCGAGCCGCCCGGCGACCGCATCCCGAAGCCGACCGAAATCACCAATGTTTATGCGGTGCTGCGCGGAAGCGGCCCCCGGCCAGCGAATCGCATCGTGCTGGTAACCGGCCATTATGACTCGCGCAACAGCGATACTTTTAACGGCACCGACCCTGCGCCGGGCGCGAATGATGATGGCAGCGGCACGGCGGTGAGCCTGGAATGCGCCCGCGTTTTGAGCCAAGCTGCTAGCAGACTTAAGTTCCCGGCCACGATTATTTTTCTGACGGTCGCGGGAGAAGAGCAGGGTCTGAACGGCAGCAAGCACTTCGCCCAGATGGCCAAGCAGCAGGGGTGGAACATCGAAGCCGTTTTGAACAATGACATTGTGGGAGGCGACCGCAATCCGCAACAGGATACGAGCGTGGTGCGCGTTTTTTCCGAAGGGCTACCGGCGGCGGCGAGCGAGGCTGAAATTAAGCGAATTCGAATGCTCGGCGGAGAGAGCGACTCGCCTTCGCGCGAACTTGCCCGCTACATCGCCGACGTCGGGCGCTCGTACGATGCGGGGGTCAAGCCGCTTCTGATCTTCCGGCTGGACCGCTTCCTGCGCGGCGGCGACCACTACTCTTTCAATCAGCAGGGTTTCGCTGCTGTGCGGTTCACCGAATTCCGCGAAAACTTTAACCATCAACATCAGAACGTTCGCAAGGACGACGCTAACGGCATCGAATATGGGGACCTGCCGAAGTTCGTGGACTTCGACTATGTGGCGCACGTCGCGCGATTGAACGCGGCGACCCTAGCCTCGCTGGCATCGGCTCCAGCACCGCCAGCGACCGTAAGAATGCTGACCAAGAACCTCGAAAACGACACGACTTTGACGTGGGAACCTTCGGCCGGAGCGGCCACCTACGAGGTGGCTTGGCGGTCGACGAACGCGGCCGATTGGGAATACGTCCAAACGGTCAGTAGCGGTACGCGTGCAACCCTGAAGGTTTCGAAGGATAATGTGGTATTCGGTGTGCGCGCGGTAGATGCGGCGGGACATCGCAGTTTGCCAGTGGTGCCGGAGCCGGAAAGATAATGGGTCGCGGACAAACCATCTCGTTCAGCTTTCCCCCATTTGCAGGATGGGTGAGGCGCATCATTCTGACTTGCACGGGGATCTATCTGTTCCAGAAGGTGATGGAGAATTTTGCCCCGGACGTTGTCGTTCAGATGCGGGAGTGGCTGGCGCTGATTCCGGTTGCCGTGATGCATGGCAAAGTGTGGCAAGTGGTCACGTACTCGTTGCTGCACGCCGGCTTCAGTCATGTGTTTTTCAACATGCTCACGCTTTGGTTCATCGGCGCGTACCTGGAACGCGATTGGGGGCCGCGGCGGTTCATCGAGTGCTACACGTTCTGCGTGGTGGGCGCGGCTCTGATCACCATCGCTGTCTCTTATACCCATTTTCTTGGGATGAACCCGAGAATTGGAACTGTGGGTGCGTCGGGCGGAATTTTCGGTCTGCTGATGGCCTTTGGGATTCTTTACGCGGATCAGGAAATGTATTTGTTTCCGCTGCCTTTCAGGATCAAGGCCAAATACCTGGTCGGCATTTGGGTCGTGGTCGCGATCATTGCGGTTTTTGAGCCATCGCAAGGCGGAGTTGCGGTTTTTGCTCATCTGGGCGGATTGCTCTTCGGCTACTTATGGGTAAAGTTCATGCCTTCTCGCGGTATGAGCTATGTGGCGTCCGAGCGTTATTTCGGCGTGCGGAACTCGTATTACCGCTGGAAGCGGCGGCGCGCGGCAAGAAAATTTGAAGTCTATATGAGAGATCATGATCGCAAAGTCGCCTTCGACGAGCACGGAAACTACATACCTCCCGACGATAACGACAAAACGAATGGCGGATCGAAATCGGGCTGGGTGAACTAGCCGTCAGCCATCAGCCGTCAGATCTCAGTCGTCAGGTCTCACAAGGTCTACCGCATGCGATCCTCACTGAACCCCTGAGGCAGAGACGCCGCGTCTCCTGTTTGCAGTTGGCGCGGTGGTTCCAGGGATGGCAATCTTGAAACCGCTCTAGGTGAACAGCGCTTCAAATCTCGCCATGATGCTTGCAGGGAGCTCCAGCGCTCGTGCCTTTCCCTTGAAACCCAAGTCGTTTCCTGCGCCTTCCACTTTCATTAACTCGGTTTTGGCCGGGACTAACTGCAGGGCGTTCGTCATCTCTTCAACACTT
>JBEKFN010000417.1:0-3354 GCA_050013295.1 Terriglobales bacterium | reverse complement strand
CACGGAGAAGACATCACTCAGCTTTCACCGCATGCCAAAGCCGATCGGGGGCTGGTGCTGGTGCCCGAGGGTCGACAGCTTTTCCCGGACATGTCAGTCGAGGAGAACCTGGAGATGGGCGGGTACTCGAAGCGCGCCCGCAAGCGCGAGAAACAGAACCTGGAACGCGTCTACACACTGTTCCCGCGACTGAAAGAACGCCGCCAGCAGAAGTCTTCCACCCTTTCCGGCGGCGAGCAGCAGATGCTGGCCATGGGCCGCGGCTTGATGCAGGAACCGGAGGTGCTGATGATCGATGAACTCTCGCTCGGCCTGGCCCCGGTTGCGGCGCAACAACTCTTCCTCACCTTGGGCGGCCTGCGGAAAGAGGGTCTCACGGTCGTCCTGGTAGAACAGAATGTGCACCTCGCACTGGCAATAAGCGACTACACCTACGTGTTTGCCGAAGGTCGAATCAGCATCCGTGGCAATTCGGATGAGGTCTCCAGAATGGATGAAGTGCGGCGAGCGTATCTTGGACTCTAAGAGCGTCTTTCAAAAATGCCTTTTAGGTCGGACGGCCGCGTCCCTCAGGGGCTAAAGCCCGCATTTTTGTTGGCCATGGCGGCACGGCTGAAGCCGTGCCCTACCCAAAACCTATTTTTGAAACAGGCTGTACGAGCGGAAGCGGTTTCGCTCTGCGGCGCTGATCTCGGAAGCGCCACGCCTCACCACACCCTGCAAGCCTTTACCGCCGTCATCGGCTGCCCTGCCTTGCAGCCGAATTCCTTTCCGAATTCCGGCATGTTCACTAGAACTCCATTTGCCCGGAAGCGGGCCGGTGAATGCGGATCGGTCGTCGCGATCAGCCGTTCAAACTCCGGACGCCACTCGGAGCACCAATCCTGCGCGAATCCCAGGAAGAACTGCTGCAACGGCGTATAGCCATCGGCGGACTTGTTTTTCAAATCAACGCCGTCTTGCGCAGCCCGCGCCAGGAACGCCATGTACGCCAGCCGCAATCCGCCATTGTCGGCCGTGTTTTCGCCGAGCGTTAGCTTGCCGTTCAGCTTGGTGTCTCCCACGCTGAATTGCGCGTACTCGTCGACAATGCACTGCGCCTTCTGGTCGAACTTGTCGCTATCTTCCTTCGTCCACCAGTCTTCCAGATTGCCATGTCCGTCGAACTGGCGCCCTTGATCGTCGAAACCGTGCGTGATTTCGTGCGCCATGAAGAGCCCGATGTGTCCGTAGTTCAGCGCATCCGGCTGTTTGGCATCGAAGAATGCCGGCTGCATTACGCCCGCCGGGAAGTTGATGTCATTCAGGCCGTCGTTATAGAAAGCGTTCACCGTCGGCGTGGAGACGAACCACTCGCCGCGGTCAACTGGCTTCTCGATTTTCGCCAGCTGCCGCCGCGACTCAAATTCGGCCGCGCGCAAATTGTTCCCATAGGCGTCGCCCCGTACAATTTCCAGCTTTGAGTAGTCGCGCCACTTGTCGGGATATCCCACCTTGTTGGCGATCATGTGCAGCTTCTCTTTCGCGCGTGTTTTGGTAGCCGCGTTCATCCAATCCAGTGAGTCGATGTCGCGATCCATCGCCGCCTCAATGTCGTGAATCATCCGCACCGCCTTGTCTTTGCTGGCAGCCGGGAATTGCTGTTCGACGTATGCCTTGCCCAGCGCTTCCGGCAGCGCTCCATCGGTACTGCGGACGCACCGTTTCCAGCGTACCTCCTGCTCCGGAGTGCCCCCCAGCTTGCGGCCGTTGAAATCGAATTTTTCTTCATCCAGCGCCTTGGGCAAAATCGTTCCCGCAGTCGAGATGATCAACTGCGAGCGCAGGTATGCCTTGATCGTGGGCAGATCCGTATCGGCGATGACCTGGTTCATGCCCTGGAAGAACGTCGGCTCGGCGACGTTGATCTCCATGAACGCCGGAGACTCCGTGGCGGAATAAAAGCGATGCCAGTTGAAGGTTGGCGTAAGCGCCTGCAAGTCCTTAACCGGCATTTTGTGATAGATGTTGTGCGGATCGCGCTGGGCGGTGACGTCAAGCGAAACCTTCGCCAGCGCTGTTTCCAGTTTCATGATCGCCGAGGCGTCGCTTGCCGCCTGCGTTTCGCTCGCCCCGAGCAGCTTCAGAATGTTGGCGATATGCCGTACATATTGCTCCCGAATCTCTTCATCTTTCGCGCCTACGCGGAAGTAATAATCTTTCTCTGGAAGACCCAGTCCGTTCTGGACCGCCGCCGCAATCGTTCTGGTCGCATCCTTGAAGTCCTGTTGTGATCCAAATCCCAAGAACGCATTCACGTTGATCAATTGAAAGTGTGCCAGCAACTCCGGGAGTTGCTCCTTGCTGGTGAGGCCATTGATGCGATCCAGTTCCGGCTGTATCGGCGCCAGCCCTTTTCGTTGCACCGCCCCTTCATCCATGCAGCTGGCGTAGTAATCGCCAATCTTTCGCATATTCGCGTCGTGTGAGGGATCATCGGCCGCCGCTTTCTCCAGAATCGCGTGCAGCACCTGCCGGTTGTACTGCTCCAGATTGTAAAACTGCTCGGAGTACGGCGAGTCGCTCGGAATCGGATGAAGCTTGCTCCAATTGCCGCACGCGTACCGGTAAAAATCGACGCAAGGGTCGGCGGTCGTATCCATGAGGTTCTTATCCAGCAAAGGAATCAGCGAGAAAGTTTGCGGGTCGCCGCTGGTGCTAGGTGCGTTGCTGGTGGTTTGCGCGAACGCTATACCAGCGCAAGCCAGGGATAACAGAACGGCTTTTGTCGTCGAGAGCATCCGTCTCTCCTCTAGATAAGCATGATAGCGGAACCGCGAGGAATGTTCCCCTTATTGCCTTTGTGGCTAGTGCCTATGTGGCGCGGAGCAGTCTACGCGCGACTAACTAAAGAAACAGTCTGCGCGAAGACCTCTGCGACGGCCGGCGGGACGCTGGCGCTACGGTCCGCCCGCTATTTCATGGGCGGCAGATACGGAATATAGCGGGCAAACAACCAGCACAGGAAGAACACGACTGGGACGTGAACGATCAACTGCAGCACGCCATATCCCACGATGTCCCTGGCCTTCAATTTCAATATGCCCAGAAGAGGCAGCATCCAGAAGGGATTGACGAGATTGGGCAGCGCTTCCGACGCGTTGTAGATCTGCACCACCCATCCCAGATGCACCTGGTGGAGATTGGCGGCCTGCAGCACATAGGGCGCTTCGATGACCCACTTACTGCCGCCGGAGGGAATGAAAATGCCGAGCACCGCCGAATACATCGCCACCAGCAAGGGATAGGTGTTGTGGGTGCTGACGGAGGCGAAAAGTTTCGCCAGCGCATCCGCGATCCCCGTTCCGACAATCA
>JBEKFN010000416.1:0-4713 GCA_050013295.1 Terriglobales bacterium | reverse complement strand
GGTCCAGTCGTAGGATTGAGGGTAGCTGATTCCGGTCGAGCGAGTGATGCCGCGCGTCCCGTCTCCGTTAAAGACGTCGAGGCCCATCTCGGCAACAGGGCCACCCATGGATTTGTTCACGCCTGACCTGCGCCAGGCATAGGTCCCTTTGAGGCTGGCAACGCTACAGGCGCGATCGTGGGCATGAACGTTGATGACAGCCCCCGGAATGCGAGCAAAAGTCGCAAGGAGCGCGAAACCCGTCACGAGAAGAAAATACTTTCCGAACTTACTCATTTTTGATTCTCCTTTTTTTTCGGCTTAAACTAGAGTTCGTGTCTCTGGGCCAACCGGGTCCCAATATCCGGTTTGCCGACTTATCAGGACTTGAGAGAAGGCTCGCTGCAGGCTTTCTTAGGTCGCGACGCTTGCCTCAACCGTGGCGGGCGAGGCAGACATTCCCTTAAGCAGCGGACACCTCTGGTATTCACTGATACAACTCCGCGAATGCCAGACCGGCAAAAATACCGCCGCCCGCAACCAATACGCTCCCGTTCGGGAGCAGCGTTGCGGTGTGGCCCGAGCGCCCGATCTCCATCCCACCGGTAATGCTGAAAGAGACAGTCGCCGGATCGTAGACCTCCGCGGTAGAATTTTCGTCGCCGCCGCCTGCTACCAGCACCTTGCCACTCGGTAACAGCGTCGCTGTATGGAAACTTCGGGCTGCGGCCATTGATCCGGTAACCGAAAACGATCCCGTCGATGGGTCGTAAACTTCCGCAGTTGCGGTCGGGCCACTTGGGCCCGCGGAGGTTGCGCCGCCGACGATCAGCACCCTACCGTCGGCGAGAAGTGTTGCCGTATGTTGCTCTCGGGCCGTCTTCATTGCCCCGGTCATGGTGAAGATGCCAGTGGCCGGGTCGTAGACTTCCGCCGTGGCAACCGGGTCTGATGTAGACGTTAGGGCACCACCCACAATGAGCACTTTCCCACTTTGCAGAAGCGTAGCGGTGTGCAGGAAGCGCCCCATGGCCATGCTTTCCGTTTGTGTGAATGTGCCTGTGCTTGGATCATAAAGTTCGGCGCTGGCCAAGCCCGTTCCAGTTGGATCTGTATCGGCCCCTCCTGCAATCAGGACTTTGCCGTTCGCCAGCAAAGTCGCCGTATGATCCCCGCGGTTGGCCGTCATGTTGCCTGTCCCGCTGAATACACCGGTGGCCGAGTCGTAGAGTCCGGCCCCGTTGTCTGAGGTACTAGGTCCATAGTCCCAAACATCGTTTACAAAGCCCCCGGCCAGCAAAACCGTTCCGTTCGGCAATAGTGTCGCGGTGTGACCGAATATCCCTAGGCCATCGTCTCCAAAGATTTCAGTAAACTTGCCCGTGCCAGGGTCGTACACTTCGATCGACGTGAGGCCCACGTAACCGGCTGCTTCGGTGTATGAGCTACTGTTTGAGCCGTACGCCACGAGCACCTTGTTATTCGGTAGCAAGGTGGCAGTGTGCAGGCCCCGCGCCTCCTGGAGATTCCCGGTAGGCGTGAATCCACTGGAAGAGGTCGTCACGGTAACGGTGGCACTCGCGGTGACCGTCGTTTCGTCGACACTGCTGGCGACGACATGATAGAAACCGCTAGCAGCCGGAGCGGTATAGAGTCCAGCGCTGTTTATCAGCCCCCCAGCGCTCTCCTGAACTGTGAAATTTACAGCCGTATTGGTCAGCCCCGAGACAGTTGCCGCGAACGTCCGCGTCCCACCAGGACGCAGTGTAACCGCCACAGGATCAATCGTTACTCGGGGCATCGGAACAATCACTACGGCTGTGCCAGCCGCGGCCGAATTGGCCTGGCTCGTCGCTATGACATGAAAGGTGCCGGCCCCATTTTGTGGAGGCGTGTAGAGACCCGCGCTGTCGATCGTACCGCCAGAGCTTTCTTCCACGCTCCAGGTGACCGCAGTGTTGGTCGTTCCGGTGACCTTGGCCGTAAAGGCTTGTGTCGCATCCCGTAACACCGTGACGGAATTGGGTGTGACTATCACGCTTATGGCCGAAGGAGTAGGAGCCGACGAAGAGGTTGAACTTCCGCCGCATCCCCAAACGCCGATCGCCGCGGCTATCGTCAGCGCCGTGGCGATGCGATGAAATCCCCGGTTCATGAATGAATTGGATCGCCCAAGGGTCCGCGAATTTTGCATGCTACCTCCTAGCTTCGCGAGAGGACGTGGGCAGCATCTGATTGGCCACCACAAACGGGAATGGAATGCTGCCCTTCAACACAGATCGCCATTCGTACCAGTGCCTTCCAATGGCAACACACGAATGGCGAGCCATTCTCCCGAGCTGACGAATCAGTCGTCACCGTGCGCTGGACGCAAGTTGTTCTTATACACGGCGCTGCCTATGGCCCGCCCTAGGTGCTGGCCTGCCACCTGGTCTGTCCGAAAATGGATCCCACCATAAACACGCGCATCGGAGATGTCGTCGGTAATCTGCTTGAACGAAGCGTATTGCAAAACAATATTGGGCACTGCGGGATTGGTCAATGTGATCGAATGCCCATCTTCGCCGTAAAGCCAACTCATCACGGCGGCCGCAGCATTGCCCGCACTGCCGTGGTTTGAGGGATAGCTCGGAAAGCATGGTGTCACGATGAATGGAGTCCAGTTCGGATCACCAACGGTATGTGGGTTGCCGTCCGTGTCACCCGCATGGATTGCCGTTTCAGGGCGCCAGAAGTTGTAGTGGTACTTGTTGAGGAATGATGCCACCAAGCTGTCATTCATCGCCATGTTGATTAGGGCTAGAGCGTGGGCGTTTTGCGACAGCGAACGGCCCTGTTGCATGGCGACCTGCTCCGCGGCCTGATTGAACACCTGAGTTGGAGAGGAAGCCGCATAGAAAAGGGCGACATTCGCCCGATCTGGAAGCCGCTGAGTGCTGTTAAGGCTCCCGACCGTCATTACCTCGTCGTAGGTTTTCGTGTATCGGTTGCTGGCGAGCACCGGAGGCGGAGCGAGTAGAAAGTCACCGGCACTCGGGATACCGAAAGGAGTCACGTTCTGCCATTGAAAGCCGACTCCGACCGCGACTCCCTTCATAATTGGACAACTCGCTTTCGCCTGCCATTCCCCTGGAACCGGCGGGCCGGGAATCTTGAATTGCGGAGGCGACGAGCCGTCGCTCGCGCGCAGAGCGGTCATGGCCGCAGCTGCGGCGTCACCGGTGTAGATGCCGTCAGTCTTGGCTTGTCCGTCGGACGCGAGCGAGTTGGTGCGATCGGCCTCAAGCGTCGCTTGGCTCGCTGGAAAATAGGTGCTGAGTACCAGATACGCAGCTTCTATGGCTGCTGCCTCGGGTGAGGCATCCGCTGGCGCAGCGCCCGCAGCGTCGGCGGCGTGTAACTATGCCCAGCACAACACCACGACAACTTCGGAAGGGCGACGGTAGATGTCGCTAGGACGTGCTCGTTCCGATGCTGTCGCCCGAAAGTTTGTTCGGGGCGCATCACAGTGACTTGTGCAGCATGGCTATTGCGTCCAAAAGCACCCGAACTGTTGAATAGTAGGAGCCAACACAAAACTCGCTTGCAGCGATTGATCTGAAGGGATTCGATGCCTCGAACAAGTACGCGTGACCTGACCGACGCGCAATGGGAGACCCTGGACAAACTCATTCCGGAACCGCCGCGCCGGAAAGACCGACGCGGACGGCCTTGGAAGAACCGGCGTGCGGTCTTGAATGGCATTTTGTGGGTGTTACGGACGGGTGCTCCCTGGGCGGATGTTCCGGACCGCTACCCGTCATACCAGGCCTGCCATCGCAGATTTCAGCAATGGGTTCGGTCTGGAATGATGAGAGGAGTTCTGGAAGCACTTGCCATCGAACTAAGGGTCCGAGGGGGCCTGGATGTGAAAGAAGCCTTTATCGACGGGAGCTTTGCTCCAGCGAAAAAGGGGGATCAAAAGTCGGAAAAACCAAGCGTGGCAAGGGAACGAAGATCATGGCTGTTGCAGACCGCCACGGGCTCCCGGTATCTGTTTGTGTCGAAAGTGCCACTCCCCATGAAGTAAAACTTGCTACCTCCACTCTCGTCCAGATGATTGTGTCGGAGGCGCCGCAGAATCTGATCGGCGACAACGCGTACGATTCAGACAACTTGGACACGGAACTTCGCCGATACGGAATCGAACTAATCGCTCCTCACCGTAGTAATCGAAAAAACACATCTCAAGACCTGCGTCGCATGCGCCGCTATCGGCGACGCTGGAAGATTGAGAGACTGTTTGCCTGGTTGCAGAACTTCCGGAGACTGGTCGTGCGCTACGAACGATATGCAGAGAATTTTCTCGGGATGCTCTACCTTGGTTGCTGCATTATTCTGCTGAGGCATTTGTGAGATGGCTTCTAGTCTGCCCTTTCTCTTCCAACGCAGTTTCTTCATATGGCGATCCAGAGTGCTGAAGCTTAGCTGCCGACTGCGGCAAAACTCGCTCCGCTGCATACCGCTGCTCGCAAACTCGGCCACCAACTGCTGAACCTCCGCTCGTGTACGTCGCTTGGGCGCTGACAACTCTGTTTTTGCGGTCATCCGGACACTTCAACACAGACCCCGCCTGTCGAACAGGTGTGTTGGTCAGACGCTTACATTGAAAACGAGATGCAGAATACCCCGTTGCCGGGATTCCTCGTGCATTTTGTCGCCGTTGTTTTGCCGTGGTGCGAGGGGGCAGTAGGT
>JBEKFN010000415.1:0-3360 GCA_050013295.1 Terriglobales bacterium | reverse complement strand
GTCACCCCGAGGACGGCATTCGCGGCAATCGCCGCATCCACGGCAGAGCCTCCCCGCGCCAGAATCTGCGCACCCGCTACCGAAGCTTGCACATGGCTGGTAGCCACAATGCCATAGCGTGTAACGACCATCGAGCGCGCGTTGGAACGGTCTCGGGCAGACATGGAGGATGATGTAAGCAGCAGAGCGATTGCAATCCGAATCGAAATGTTCATGCTACACCTGCGCACGCGTATTATAAGGTGCACCTACTCCTGAAGGCCCGGGAACCTCTGATTAGGCTCACTCGCCACACGGGGTTCTGGGTTTAGGACACTACCGGGTTCTGAGCGCAAACCCTGCTTACGACAACATAGGTTAGAATGCATGCCACATGATGGCCGTCATGGAGTACTGCCATGGCAATTCGTCTTGAACACGCCAACGTCTCTGTTCGCGATATCAACGGAATGATCCGTTTCCTCCAAACGGCACTTCCGGAGTTTCGGGTGCGCGGTGAAGGAATTAGTCGGGAGGGTGCCCGCTGGGTACATGTAGGCACAGACGACACCTACATTGCCTTAAGCGAATCCCGAGCTGAACCGGGCAGCTTCCGACCCTACAGCGGCGCGCCAGGCGTAAACCATCTCGCCTACGTAGTGGATGACGTAGAGGCGTTGCGCCAACGACTTACGGCAGCTGGATACAAGGACTCTACCCCGCCGAATGCCCATCCCTACCGCAAGCGCCAGTATTTCTATGACCCCGAGGGCAACGACTGGGAGTTTGTTCAGTACTTGTCAAGTGATCCGGCTGAGCGCAACGATTACAAGCTGCCGGACCGTTAATCTGACGAGGCTGCGGAAATTTCGATCCGTAGAATGAAAAAAATTGATCCAAGCCGGTACCGAAGTTTGTTGACCGCCGGAGTCGTTCAACTTAAGATGTCAAGTATGGTAGGCCAGAACCTTTCCGCGATGTGCATGTGCGCTTGTTGCTGTTGTTGCGCATCCGTGTGCTCTGGCGCGGGGAGGCTGCCGACCTAAAGAATTTGTTCTAATCCCGGCACTTATAACCCACCGCCAGATCAATCTGGCGGTGGGTTTTTTATTTTCTGGGACAGGCAGTCTGGGGCGAAACAGGCTATGGCAGACAACGCACAAGAAACCAAGGCACAACGAGTCGAGCGCCTTAAGCGCTCCAAGAACCCGTGGGAAGGTCTGGAAGAAATCCGGCGCTTCGCCCGTGAGGGGTTCGAGTCCATCCCACCCGAGTGGCTTGGGACCTATTTTCGCTGGTGGGGCGTGTACACACAGGGCGATGGAGCGGGCGTAACCGGCGGCCAGAACGGGGAAGGACGAGCGCTGCAATGCTTTATGGTGAGAATCCGGATCCCCAACGGTCTGCTGCGTTCCGCACAACTGCGCACCATTGCCGACCTCACCCGCCGCTACGCTCACGGAATCGCCGACATCACCGTACGCCAAAACATTCAGTTGCACTGGGTCACGATCGAGGCGCTTCCCGATCTGCTCGAAGCGCTCGCGAAGGTCGGATTGAACACGACCGGCGCCTGCGGCGATGTCACGCGCAATGTGACCGGCTGCCCGGTCGCGGGCGTGGACGCGGACGAGATTTGCGACGCTTCGCCCATCGCGCTCGAAGTCTCGCGCATGCTGGCGGGAAATGGCGACTTCTACAACCTGCCCCGCAAATTCAAGATCTCGATCGCGGGATGCCGCGTGTGGTGCCCGTATCCGGAGATCAACGATATTGGCTTGACCGCGACGACTCGCGTGCTGCACGGCGCGCCCGAGGTCGGTTTCTCTCTGCGAGTTGCGGGAGGGCTCTCCACCGAACCGCACCTGGGGACGCGTTTGAACGCGTTCGTCCGTTGGCATCAGGTGCTGCCCGCCATTATTGGGATTGCGGAACTATTTCGCGACTCGGAGGTATTGCGCGAACATCGCGAGCGGGCGCGGCTGAAGTTTCTATTCCTGCGACAGGGATGGACGGCGGAAAGTTTTCTAGCGGAACTCGAGCGGCGGATTGGTTTTCAATTCGACCCTGCGGTCGAGGAAACGGCCCCTGCTGACGTTTATCGCGACCACGTGGGAATTCATCCGCAGAAGCAACCGGGTTACTGCTACGTGGGAGCCGCGGTGCTCCGCGGACGAATTACCGCGGAGCAAATGCACGCTGCCGCCGATCTGGCCGATCGCTTCGCAGCCGGCGAACTGCGCACGACCAACATGCAGAACCTGCTCATCGTAAATGTTCCCCGGTTCAATGCTGAGAGCCTGGCCAAGGAACTAGACGCGATTGGATTGCGGGTGGGCGGCTCGGCGTTCTTTCGCGGCACCATCGCCTGCAGCGGGACGGAATTCTGCAAGCTCGCGATCACTGAGACGAAGAGCTTTTCCCGCTGGCTGGTGGAGGAACTAGACGAGCGCTTGCCGGGCTTCGATCAGCATCTGAAACTGCACGTCACTGGATGTCCGAACAGTTGCGGACAGCATTGGATTGCCGACATTGGCATTGACGGCAAGAAGATGAAGGTCGACGGGCGTCTCGTCGATGCCTATTACTTTTGCCTTGGCGGTGCGCTCGGTCTGCACCAGGGGACGGCGCGGCCGGTGGGATATCGCTGCCCTGCGACTGAGGTTCCAGATGCGATCGAGCGATTGCTCCGGCAATATCTCGCCACCCGTCAGGCAGGCGAGAACCTGCGCCGGTTTTTTGCCCGCCATACCGACACAAAGCTACGGGAATTTCTGGCTGGCGAACCGGTTGAAGCGGTGAGCCGCGATGTGCCACCGGTGACTGTTGGAGGAGCGTTAGCACAATCGGCCGGAGCAGACGGTGACTAATCTCTTCCCAATGTTTATGAAGCTGGCAGCGAAACAGTGCCTGGTCGTCGGTGCGGGCAAAGTCGGCGAACCCAAGATCGGTGCGCTCATCGACACGGGCGCGAGCGTCCATGTGGTCGCAGTTGCGGCCAGCGGCCAAGTTCGCGAATGGGCCGACGCAGGAAAGATCGAGCTGGAACTGCGTCCTTTCACGGCGAGCGACCTCGACGGCAAGTTTCTGGCGGTCGCGGCAACGGCTTCAGAAAGTCTGAACCGACTCATCTATCGCGAGGCGCAGCGGCGCGGAGTGCTCTGCAACGTGGTGGATGTTCCGGAGTATTGCGATTTCTTTTACCCCGCAGTGATGCGGCGCGGCGATCTGCAGATTGCAGTTTCAACCGCGGGGCAGAGTCCATCGCTGGCGCAGAAAATTCGGCGGCAACTGGAACGGCAGTTCGGGGAGGGCTACGCGGCATGGGTTGAGCAGCTCGGCGAAACCAGGCGGCTCATCCTGGCCAGCGATCTCGACCAG
>JBEKFN010000414.1:0-3367 GCA_050013295.1 Terriglobales bacterium | reverse complement strand
TGGCAAACGAAACCTGAGCCTTTCGAATCTACTTTCAGCATAAGCGCGAACCTCGCTTGTCGCCAAGGGGCACGAACGGGGGGACGAACCAGCTTAGCCCTGCGCTTCACAACTTGCGGGAAAAAGTTCCTCCTATACCACAGTCGGACCTCAGCGGCTAAAGCCGATACTGAAAATATGACAGCTATCGCAGCGGTAAACCGCTGCGCCACCCAAAATCAAGTACAACGCCGAGTTTTTCCGCAGCCTCTGAAAGCCGTGCCCCTTCAAAGCAAAATCAAAACCGGAGTTTTTCCGCAGCCTGCTGGGACTTTTATCGTGAAGTACGCCGCCAACCTGCCGTTGTAAACTCGATCCATGCCTGCGCGCTCTCCCGGCTCCAGCAATCTTTTCCCCGCGCCGAAATCCGCGCCTGCCGCCCACACGGCGCATGTTGATGGCGGAGCCCGCGGCAATCCTGGCCCCGCCGGTTACGGGGTCGCCATTCAGGACGCCTCCGGCCACACGGTTGCCGAGCTCAGCGAATACCTTGGCCACCACACCAATAACTATGCCGAGTATCAGGGACTCATCGCCGCTCTCCGCTACGCGACCGAAAACCAAATCAAAGCGCTCAAGGTCATCAGCGATTCCGAACTGATGGTGCGGCAGATGAAAGGCATATACAAGGTGCGTCATCCCGAACTGCGCCGGCTGTACGACCAGGCGCAGCAACTGGTGCACCGGCTCGAGCACTTCGAAATCCGCCACGCCCTCCGCGAACACAACCAGACCGCCGACCGGCTGGCCAATGAGGCCATGGATCGCGGGCGGTGAGGTTTCAAAGTCTCAGAGTTTCAAGGTCTCAACAACACGGGGCATGAAGAAAAGAGAATTCGCAACCGGGCAGGGAAGCTCGGCGAGGAGCGAGCGGCAAGCATATTGCTGATCAGAAGCGAGAGCTAAGGGCTAAAGAGTGTGCGCGAGAACTGGGTCGTCCCTCCGGGACTTAGGTCATTCTTTCCACTGTTCCCAGCGCTGAAGCGCTGGGCTAAGTTAGTTCGCCCCTCCGGGGCTGTATTGTTGAGCTCTTCGTTCCACTGTATTGCCAAAACGTCAGTTCTCACGCACACACTAAAGCCCGGAGGCTAAAAGCGGAGAGCGTCCTACGCCGGGCTCTTTTTCGTAGCCGCAGCTACTTTTACTTTTACCTTTACCGTCTCCCACGGCCGCTTCGGACGCTGCACTTCGGGCTGGTCGCGGTCTTTGATGCGATCGTAGTGATACGACTCGCTTACGGTTCCGAGCGACTCGTTGTAAAGGCTGGGGAGCGCCAGCGCTTCTTTCATTTCTTCGGAGAACTGCTGCAGCGCTTTCAGGTGGTCGGCCGTCGCCGGCACTTCGGTCTTCGTCGTCTTCAGAAATTGCTGGTAGCCGCGATTGATCAGCTTCGAAATTTCGCTGCCGATCATGTATCCCGGATAGGCGAAGATTTTTACGCCGCCGTCGTCCGTCTTCTGGATCGCCGCCGAGCAGTTATACTTCTTCAGGAACACGCGCGTTTGCGCGCCCGGAGCTTCAATCAGGTCAAAGCCATGATCGCGCAGCCAGCTGACCGCGTCTTCGTAGGTTCGTTGTTCGACTTTCGCTGCCATTTTATGAACTCAATTCTCGTCTCATCAGATTAGATGCGGCTTGCACGGTTTCGATGGAACCAAAACTGCCCGCGGCAAATCTAATGACGTAGGAATCCAACAACGTTAGTATAGATATACCTTTTTGAGATTGCGGGCACATTACTCTAGTCACACGGGCCACTACCCTCAAATGAAACCAGCTCCTTCCGACTCCCTGCTATCGCGGAGGCTTTCCCCGGCTGAAGCCGCGTCTGGCCTCAGAGGAGAAGCTGTGCTCACGGCCATCGGCAACACGCCGCTGTTGCGGTTGGATGCGCTTGTCCGCGATCGTCCCTGCGCACATCTTTGGGGCAAGGCCGAATGGTACAACCCCGGCGGATCCGTCAAAGATCGCGCGGCCGCCAGCATTGTGGCCGAAGCACGCCGCTCGGGCAAACTCGCTCCTGGAAAGATTTTGCTTGATTCCACCAGCGGCAACACCGGCATCGCCTACGCCATGCTCGGCGCCGCTCTCGGATTTCCGGTCACCTTGTGCGTGCCGGAGAATGCTTCTCCCGAGCGAAAACGAATCCTGCAGGCATACGGCGCAAATATCATCTACACCGACCCCGCCGAGGGATCCGACGGCGCCCTTAAGATCGCACGCCAGCTCGCCGAGCGCCATCCCGATCTTTATTTCTACGCCGATCAGTATTCAAACGACGCCAATTGGCGAGCGCATTACGAGACCACCGCCAACGAAATCTGGCAGCAAACCGAAGGACGTATCACGCACTTCGTCGCCATGCTTGGCACCACCGGGACCTTCGTCGGCACCACGCGCCGATTGAAAGAGTTAAATCCAAAGATCCGCTGCGTCTCGCTGCAGCCCGACTCCGCCTTTCACGGCATCGAAGGCGCGAAGCACTTGCCGTCGGCGATCGTGCCGCGCATTTACGATTCGTCGCTCGCGGATGAAAATCTGGAGATCGCGACCGAAGCCGCGCACGCCATGGCCCGGCGCCTGGCGCGCGAACAAGGGCTGCTCGTCGGAGTCTCCGCCGCGGCGGCCGTGGTCGGCAGCCTGCAAGTTGCCGAGCGCCTGAAGATAGATGAACACGCAACCATCGTCACCATCCTCTGCGACTCTGGCGAAAAATATCTGAGCGAAAGATTTTGGCACGAAGAATAATGGCAGAGGTAGGAAAGGTGAGAGGTCAGAGGTTAGATTGCAGAGGTTGGGGGGTTCACTTCTGCAATCTAACCTGTGACCTCTAACCTTAATACATGCTGAAAATCTCCCAATCCGCCTACGCTTCCCTTCGTCTGCACGGAGAGGAAACCTATCCCCACGAGTGCTGCGGCGTGCTGCTCGGGCACTTCGACGGCGACAGCTCCGAGTCCGTCTCGAAGTCCGTTTCAAAGACCGTCTCGCGCGTCGCCCGCTGCGGCAACACGCGCGCGGACTCGCCACACAACCGCTACCACATCGATCCTAGGGATCTCATCCGCATCCAGCGCGAAGGCCGCGAGCGCGGCGAGGACATCGTCGGCTTTTATCACTCCCACCCCGACCACCCCGCGCAATGGTCGCCCACCGACCTGGCGGAAGCTCACTGGTTCGGCTGTTCCTACGTGATCACGAGTGTTGAGAAGGGCAAGGCGACGATTACGAATTCGTTCGAACTGACGGGGAGCGACGAGGACGACAAGAAATTCGTGGACGAGAAGACCGAAGTGTCATGACCATGGATTAGGGCAGCACTTTCAGC
>JBEKFN010000413.1:0-3393 GCA_050013295.1 Terriglobales bacterium | reverse complement strand
ATCCGGGATCTGCTGACTTTTTCGCGAGTGGTGCAGGCCGGTGTTCCTCGCAAGAACGTCGATTGCGATGTGGCGCTGGAAGAGGCTCTGCAAAGTCTGACCGCCGCGATCGAGGAGAGCGGCACGGTCGTCACCCATACAGCGCTTCCGAACGTATGGGCCGATCAAACTCAGATCGTGCAGGTCTTCCAGAACCTCATCGGGAATGCCATCAAGTTTCACAACGGAGCGCCGCCGCAGTGCGCCGTGAGCGCCGAGAAATCGGGTTGCAATTGGTTGTTCAGCGTGAGTGACAACGGCATCGGCATCGCGCCCGAATACGCTGAAAACATCTTTGTGGTGTTCCAGCGGCTGCACGCCCGGACCGAGTACCCGGGCAACGGAATTGGTCTGGCCATTTGCAAGAAGATCATCGAACACTACGGCGGCACGATTTGGGTGGAGTCGAAAGTGGGAGAGGGGTCCACTTTCAAGTTCACCTTGCCCGCCGCCGCTCCCGAAGAAGAAGGGCGTGCGCGATCATGAAACAGGTTTGCATCATTCTTCTCGTGGATGACAATCCCGCCGACGTGGACTTAGCCCGCGAGGCGCTGCAGGGAAACTTCCATCGCATCCAGGTCGAAAGCGTGGGGGACGGCGAAGAAGCGCTGTCCTTTCTCAAGCGGAGGGGAATCCACGTGGAAAAACCCCGTCCCGACCTCGTAATCCTGGATCTGAATCTGCCGAAGAAAGACGGAAGAGCGGTATTGGCGGAGGTAAAACGGGACGCGGATCTGCGCACCATCCCCATCGTGGTGTTCAGTACTTCGCACTTGATCTTGGATATCGCGCGCAGTTACGAACTGGGCGCCAACTGCTACGTCAGCAAGCCCGGAAATCTGAAAGATTACCTGGCCGCGCTGCAGTCAATCGAACAATTCTGGTTCGGCTGTGCGAGCCTGCCACGAAAGGACAACTAAGCTAATGGAGCACGAACCGGCACGCGTTTTACTGATCGAGGACAACCCCGGAGATGCTGACTTGGTACGCCTGCGGCTGGTAGAAGGCAAATCCGCGGTCCAGGTGAATTGCGTCCCCCGCCTCGCCGACGCTCTCGCCTGTCTGGAGGCGGAAACACCCACGCTCGTGCTGCTCGACTTGAACCTTCCCGACAGCCACGGCGCAGAAACCTTTCGCCGGATCATGCAGAAGGCTCCGAACGTCCCGGTGGTGATCCTTTCGGGTCAGGACGATGAGATGCTGGCCATCAAAGCCGTTCACATGGGCGTTCAAGACTACCTGGTCAAGGGCGATATCACCAGTAAACATCTGGAGCGAGCGCTCCGCTATGCGATCGAACGGCAGGGGTTGATGCGCGCTTTGGAAATTACCCGCCAGGAGCAACTTAAATTCAAGGACCAATTTCTGTCCCATGTTTCGCACGAATTGCGCACGCCGCTGACTTGCATTTACCAGTACGTGACGCTTCTCCTGGATGGGTTGGCTGGGCCGCTGGCGCCGAACCAAACCGATCACCTGAGAGCAGTCCTTAAGAGTACGCATCAGTTGCACGCCATGATCCGCGACTTGCTGGAAGCAACCCGAGCGGAGAGCGGCAAGCTGCGCATCGAACGGCGCTGCCTCGACATCCGCGAACTGGTGCAGCAAGCGGCGGCGATGATGCGGCCCGCCGCCGCCGAAAAGCACATTGGTCTGGAAGCGGTATTGGACCCGACCATCCCTCTCGTCTACGCCGATCCCGATCGCACACTCGAGGTCCTGATCAACCTGATCGACAATGCCATCAAGTTCACCCCACCCGAGGGGGCGGTGACGGTGAAGGCCTCGATGGTGGAGACCGATCCGAGCTCCGTTTATCTGTCGGTCAACGACAGCGGCCGGGGCATTCCGCCAGAAGCGCTGCCACAGGTTTTTGATCGTCTCTACCAGGACCCCAACGCGGTGGACGGCAACCGGACGGGGCTCGGTTTGGGGCTCTACATTGCCAAAGAAATCGTCGCTCGGCACGGGGGGAGAATGTGGGTGGCAAGCGAGCCCGAATGCGGCAGCACGTTCTCGTTCACTTTGCCATTCTATTCCCTGGCCAAGCTCCTGCTTCCGGTGATCACTCTGCAGGGGCGTTTGCGGCAGGATATTGTGCTGGTGCGGGTGGAGCTGACGCCGCTCTCCAAAGCACTGCGCGGAAGCTGGAAAGAAGTATGCCAGAGGTGTCTGGAGCGTTTGCGGCTGTGCATCTACGTGGACAAGGACCTGGTTCTTCCGCCGATGGAAATCAGCGGCGCGACCGAAAGGTTGTTCATCGTCGCTTCGACCGATATGGAGAAGGTCAACATCATGATGGACCGTATCCGGGAACAGCTGGGCAGGCTGCCGAAGTTGAAGGCCAGCGGCACTTTGCTGGTGACGGCCGAGGAGATTCCCAGGCCGCCCGCGGCCGACCCAAGAACTTTGGAGCAACAAGTCTGGGGCGTTGCCGACTATGTCACCGACATTATTCAGCAGGATCTTCGCAGGGGACAACACTTCATCGAAAAGGAGAACCATTAAAATGCGCAGTGAAAGTTACAGCGAGGAGCAGCCCATGAAACGAGCAAAGATTATGGTTGTGGATGACGATCCCGATCTCAGACAGGCCCTTTCTTTAAGGCTGCGGGCCAATCACTTTGACACCATTAATGTTTGCGACGGTTATTCCGCCATTGCGATGGCTCAGAAGGAACATCCACACCTGATCATTCTCGATCTCGGACTGCCGGCGGGGGACGGATTTGCCGTGCTGAAAAACTTGCGGCAGTATCCGGCGCTGGAGGACATTCCTGTGATCGTTCTTACGGCTCGCGATCCCGAGTCCTCTGAAAAACGTACCATCGAATCGGGCGCCGTCGCTTTCTTCCAGAAGCCGGCCGACAACGAGGAATTGTTGGGAGTGATTCGCGCCTGCCTCCAGACGGGATGGGGAGGAGGCCTGCCATCGTAGCGGTCCTCGTCCTATGGGGAGTGGTGAGGGAAGGAGAGCGATATGTATGTCGACAGCCGGGGGGCGCTGGCTGGTTCCCAAAGGTACGAGTTCCGCCGGCGGGAAGCGCGCTATGTTTCGAGCATCCCCGCCACGCTGCAGCGCTTCTTGCGCTTTGGACCAATCAGCACGCGCGGTGTGACGCTCGATATCAGTATGGGAGGAATGTCGGCGCTGGTCTGTGGCGCGCCCCGGGTAGGCGAAACGGTTGTGATCGGGCTGTCGTTGGCAGAAGCCAACATCGAAATGCTGGCGTCTGTCCGCCACAGCAGCGATGCCAGGTCTGGATTTGAGTTCTACCCTTTGTCTTGGATCGCGCGACAGGGAATTCAGAACTGGATACAGGAACTGCGCCAGCACGAAGAAACGCTGTTCCC
>JBEKFN010000412.1:0-3399 GCA_050013295.1 Terriglobales bacterium | reverse complement strand
CATCTCGTCAAAGGGCTTGACCAGATAGTCGTCAGCCCCGGCTTGCATGGCGTCGAGCATGTTCTGGCGGCCCTCGTTGCTGGTCAGCAGAATGACGTAAACGTAAGGACCGGAAGCTCCGGCTAGCCGGATGCGATGACAAAGCTCAATGCCATCCAGATCGGGCAGCACCCAATCGAGCAGCGCGAGCTTGGGAGCGTCCGGCTGCTGCAGGATTCGCCAAGCCTCGGAGCCGGTCTCTGCGAGGGTGACGCCAAAGCTCCAGCTGCGCAAATGATCGCCGATCAATTTGCGATAGACAGCGGAATCATCGACCACGAGGGCCTGCATGAGTCTGGAACCTCCGATCTCCGCTGCGCCAAACTCCGTTGCGCCAAACAACGAACGGCCGCTCACTCCCCACCCTCCTCGCTGATCAGCATCCCATTAAGCCTGACCCACCCATCATAAGACCAAAAGGCTTATTGAGGAGAGCCGGCAATGGGCTGGCCCGTGCATCCGGAGATACGTATTAAACATCGGCAAACGGAGCCAAATACTTTAGCAGGTTGGTGACGGATGTGGGAGCCCCACCTCAGGCAACGAAAGCCTACTCCAGTGACGGTGTCGAGGCAAGCTCACCATGGCCTCCACCGTGCCCGCCGCTTCTGCCAGGAAAATACTGGTTTTGATTAGGTCCCGGAGTGTTAGCAATTATTCTGAACGGGAACCGAGAGTTGACCCGGACTTCGCCCACAGCCTAACATTACCGCCGAAGGCACTGAGGCCCTGGGAATGATCGGCCAGACAGTCTCCCACTATCACATTGTTGGAAAGCTTGGTGGTGGGGGCATGGGTGTGGTGTACGAGGCGGAAGACACGCGCCTGGCGCGGCACGTCGCCCTGAAGTTCATTCCCGAGGAATTGGTGCACGACAGCAAGTCGCTCGACCGGTTCATGCGCGAAGCCCGCGCGGCTTCCCAGTTGAACCATCCCGGCATCTGCACCATCCACGATATCGAGGACAACGGCGGACATCCCTTCATTGTCATGGAGAAGCTGGAAGGGGTGAGCCTGAAGGAGCGGATACGGGGGAAGGCGATGGAGGTCGACGAGATCCTCGACATCGGCATCCAGGTGGCGGATGCTTTGGCGGCATCGCACGCCAAGGGGATCATTCATCGCGACATCAAGCCGGCCAATATTTTTGTGGCGCAGAGCGGTCAAACAAAAATCCTCGATTTCGGATTGGCCAAGTCGGCGCGCGAACCGGGATCGGACGAGGCAGCGATGGAGGACTCGCTGACTGCGGTGGGCGTGATTCCGGGAACGGCGGTGTACATGTCTCCGGAGCAGGCGCGCAGCGAAGAACTGGATCCGCGCAGCGATTTGTTCTCGCTTGGAGTCGTGCTTTACGAAATGGCGACGGGCAAGAAGCCTTTTGCCACCGGTAACGTGATTACCACGCTGGACGCAGTCCTGAACCAGAAGCCGGTCTCTCCTCTTCAGCTCAACCCCGCGCTCCCCCCGGATCTCGAAGGCATCATTGGCCGGGCTATGGAGAAAGACCGGGGACACCGGTACCCGAACGCGCTGGCGATGAAGGGCGACCTCCAGTCGTTGAGGAGGGAAACGGAATCGGGGTTGACCAAGAGCGGGGCGCGGCGGCCAGCCTTGCCGTATCGCATTGCCACGAACGCGTTTCAGGCCTCGAGCAAGTTTCCCACTTATCTCCTGCTGGGAGTCAGCGCGCTGCTGCTGACGGTTTTGATCGCGGTAGGAGCGTGGTGGTTCAAAGAGCGTCGGATGGCGGGCGGTGGCGCGGCGAAGAACACCATTGCGGTGCTGCCGTTGCAAAACATGAATGGCGACATCAGCGTGGAGTTTCTGCGTTTCGCGCTGGCCGATGAAATTGCCAACACGCTCACCTATACCCGGACGCTGGACGTTCGCCCCTCCGCGATCACGCGAAAGTTTGTCGGCAATGACGTCGATCCGCAGCAGGCGGGCCGCGCCGTGCACGTGGCCAACGTGCTTACCGGACACTTCCTGAAGCAAGGCGACCGCCTTCTGATTACGCTCGAAGCGATCCAAGTGGACGGCAACCGGCTTTTGTGGCAGACCAACGTGACCGCGCCCGCTCAGGATCTGATCGCATTGCAAGCGCAGATGGCCGCCCAGATACGGCAAGGGTTGTTGCCGGCGCTCGGTGCGGCCGGTGGTTTTCTCGATACCGGCACGCGCCCGAAAAACGCGGAGGCCTACGATCTCTACCTGCATAGCCTGGCGCTGGCTCACGATGCTGGGCCGAACAAGGATGCCATCGCGGTTCTCGAGCATGTGGTCGAAGTGGACCCAACCTATGCGCCGGCATGGGAACAGCTCGGCGTGCGTTGCTACTATGACGAGGCCTATTCGAATGGTGGCGAGCCGATGTTCCAGCGCTCCAATCAAGCCTGCGAACGCGCCGTACAGCTTGATCCGAATCGGGTGCTTGCCGCAAGACAGCTGATCGGCAACCGGGTTGAGCGAGGCGAACTCGGCAAGGCATACCAGGCGGCGCAGGCGCTGGTCAAGCGTCGTCCGGAGAGTGCCGAGGCCCATTTCGCGATGGCTTATGTCTATCGTTACGCCGGAATGCTGGGGCAATCGACGAATGAATGCAACACTGCGCTGGCGCTCGACCCTGGCAACTATGCTTTTCGTTCTTGCGCCTGGGCGTTCATGGAGTTGGGCAAGACCGAACGGGCCGCGGATTTTGTCCGTCTGGATGCCGGTTCGGAATGGGCTGCGTATATCACGCCATCCATCCTTCTGCGCGAGGGGAAGATTGCGGAAGCGCGCGAGGCCGTGAAGCGCATGCCGACCGCGCCGCGCTATCGCCGCGATCTGCTGGAGTCTTGCCTGCAGTTGCGGCCAGCCGCGGATCTGGACCGGATGGCGCACGACGCGGAAACCAGCCTGCCCACCGAGCCCGACCCCGAGACGTGGTATTACCAGGGAGCGCTCTTCGCGTACTGTGGCAAGAAACAAGCGGCTCTCTATCTGCTCCAGAGCGCGGTCGAACAGAACTATTGCGCGCACGAGAATCTGCTTTACGATCCGCTGCTGGCAAAACTTCGCACAGATACAGCGTTTGACAAAGTGTTAACCGCCGCGGGCGCTTGCCAGGAGGCGGTGAAGGCGGCGGGCAGCACTCAGGGCCAGTGAACACAGTCGGACTTTCGCGGATGTTTACTAGTTGGTACTGGGGGCGGTGCCCCCCGAGTTTTCCCGCAGCTTGTAATCGTGCCCCTCTCAAGAGCTTCGGCCATACGTGTCGGACTTTCCACTTGCAGGCGGGCGGGAGCTTCGGTACTATCACGTCAACTCTTTGGTGCGACCGTGACGAATGGACGGAGTCTCCGACGGCTTAGTTTT
>JBEKFN010000411.1:0-5202 GCA_050013295.1 Terriglobales bacterium | reverse complement strand
CTGCCGGAGGAAATCGACGTCGCCATGGACTTCGACTCGCTCGCCAAAGCGGGATCGATGCTTGGGTCGGGTGGCGTTACCGTGCTCGACGATACTACCTGCATCGTGAAGTTCGCCCTGCGCACCATCAAGTTCTATCAGCATGAAAGCTGCGGTTGGTGCATCCCCTGCCGCGAGGGCACCGACTGGTTGAAGAAGACCCTGACGCGCTTTCATGCCGGCGCGGGAGTAAAGAAGGACATCGACAACATTTATTACCTCGCGGAAAACATGCTGGGGAAGACTTTCTGTCCGCTCGGAGACGCGGCGGCAATGCCCACCATGGCATTCGTGAAGAAGTTCAGAAAAGAATTTGAAGATCATTTGGATGGCAAGCCGTGCCCGTTTGAGAAGGCAGGAGCGGCAGAGCCGGTGCTGGTCTTCCAGGCTCACTGAGGTTACATATGAGGCGACTGTTCTCTTTAATTTTTGTACTCGCGATGTTCGCCGCCTCGAGCATCGCTGAGGACAGCGCCGTATGCAAGTCGGCTTCGAACCCGATCGTTGGGAAGTGCTTCCGTTTCCGAGGTCGTCTGGGAATGTACAACGGAGGTCATTCGTATTGGGTTTGGAAGGTTGGCACAAGTCACAGGTACTGGGTAGAAGGGGACCTTCCGGGCGAAGGACAATTTGATTGGGATCATTTCTATTGGGGCAATTTTGATGCGTGCCCGACTACGAGATTCAGGAGAGGCGACGCACAGGGAATCTGTGTTCAATCGATGGGGAAGTTAATCAGCACCGAGCGCAGGAATTAAATGCCAGACGTGACCCTCACTGTCGATGGAAAGAAGATCACGGCTCCCGCGGGGTCGCTGCTGATCGAGGCCTGCAAGAGCGCGGGCATTGAAGTGCCTTCATTTTGCTACTATCCCGGGCTCTCGCTGCAGGGCGCTTGCCGCATGTGCGTGGTGAAGGTCGAGAAGATGCCTAAGCTTCAGACCGCCTGCACGACGGGCGTGACGGAGGGCATGATCGTCTCGACCGATAGCGATGAAGTGCGTCAGGCCCGCAAGGCGATGGTTGAGTTGCTGCTCGGCAACCATCCGCTGGATTGCCCCGTGTGCGACGCCGGCGGCGAATGCGAACTACAGGATATGGCGTTCTCCTATGGCGCTCCTGAATCGAAGTACACGGAGGCCAAGAACCACCGCGAGGAACAGCAGTGGTCTCCAGTGGTGTATTTCGACCGCCCGCGCTGCATCCTGTGCTATCGCTGCGTGCGCGTGTGCGGCGAAGGCATGGACGTTTGGGCGCTGGGCGTGCAGAACCGCGGCGTCAGTTCGATCATCGCTCCTAACCAGGGCGATAGCCTCGACTGCGAAGAGTGCGGCATGTGCATAGACATTTGCCCGGTCGGTGCGCTCACCTCTGGCGCTTACCGCTACAAGACGCGTCCGTGGGAGATGAATCACGTGGGCACGATCTGCACCCATTGCGGGGATGGATGCAAGACCACGCTGGGCGTGCGCCGCTGCGACACGGGCATGGAGATCGTGCGCGGGGACAATCGTGACAAGAGCGGGATCAACAACGATTTTCTCTGCATCAAGGGCCGCTACGCGTTCGACTTTGCGCATAATAAAGAGCGCCTCACCGAGCCGCTGGTCCGCAAGAACGGCAAGCTGACGCCTGCGACCTGGGAAGAAGCTTTTGAACTGATCGGCAAACGGTTCCGTGAAGTTCGCGACGGAGCTAAGAATGAGGTTCGCGACGGAATTAAGAATGAAGACGGCGGGAACGCGATCGGCGTGATCGGGTCGAATCGCACCACCAACGAAGAGAATTATCTTCTGTCAAAATTCGCCCGCGTCGTGCTCAAGACGAATAACGTCGATCATCATCGGACGGCCGACTATCCTGCCCTCGCGGCGGCGCTTCACGGCAAGCCCGGAAAAACGGCTTCCATGCGCGACGTGTTGAACGCGCCCGCGATTCTCGTGATCGGCAACGACCCTACGAATCAACATCCGCTGCTGGCATGGCAGATCCGGACGAACGTCCGGCTGCGCCGGGCGCGGCTCTATGTGATCAACTCCGCGCCCATCAAGTTGCGCCGGCAGGCGGCCGGATTCGCGCTGGTACCGGCGGGCGCGGAAGCGAAGGCAGTCGCATTTCTCGCCGGGGACGATTCTCTGCTCGATTCGCTTGTCGTTTCGTTTTCGGAATCCCAGGGCGCCGACAGTATGACGCGCGACGCCTGGGTCTCGCTGCGAGAGAAAATCCGCGCCGAACAGAACATGGTCATCGCCTTCGGTTCTGAACTGCGTGGCAAGGACATCGAGAAATTGGTGAGTTTTGCCGCAACCTTGAACGGAGCAAAGCTGATCTGCCTGGGCGATTACGCGAATTCCCGCGGGGCCAGTGAAATGGGGCTTTATCCCGATCTTCTCCCGGGATACGAGCCCGTCGCCGGTGCAGACAAGTTCCAACAGGAATGGGGCAAGCTGCCAACCGAAAAGGGCCTGAGCCTGCCGGAGATGGCGGAAGCGGCGAAGACCGGCAAACTGAAAGCCCTTTATGTGGTGGGCTCCAATCCGATCGGCCATTTGGGCATTGATCCCTTTGTGTTCGCGAAAAGTTTTGTGGTGGTTCAGGAGATGTTCCTGACCGAAACCGCGATGATCGCCGACGTGGTTTTGCCGGCCGCCAACGCGTACGAGAAAACGGGAACTTATACCAACACCTGCGGCGATCTGCAACTGGTGAAGAAGGCGGGCGAAGTCTCGAACACCAAGCCGGACTTCGAGATGATCGTTCGCATCGCCGACGCCATGGGTAGCGATGTGAGCGGTCTGGTGCCCTTCGGGAGCGGGACGCACTCCGACATGGGGCAGGCGCGCGGCGCGCAGTCGGGCGAGGCGGATCGTCACGCGGTGTGGCTCGAAGCGCACAACCTGGAACCGAAAATGACGCCATTCGATCCCATGGCGATTCTCGACGAGATCCAGCGCGTGGTTGCCGGATACGATATTTCACGGGTGAATCTGCTGGCGGGCAACGATCAGCATCTCGAGATTGCCGAAAGCGGCGCGAGCTTGGTTCAGAATCCGGAACTGATCGTCCCGGCCAACGATGATTTGTTCAGCTCGGGCACGCTGGGAAAGTATTCAAAGACTTTGAACTCGGTTTTCGAAAACAAATCCGCAGACGCTGAAGTTGCGGCGGACTAAAAACGTAAAATCAAAACCACGAGGGCGAGGGCGCCCGCGCCACACTCGAACACGAAAGACAATTCGTTGAGCATAACGACCTTCATCATCATTTCGATCATCAAGTCGGTTGTCGTGGTGGGTCTTCTGCTGTTCGGGGTGGCCTACAGCGTCTGGCTGGAGTGAGCATAACGACCTTCATCATCATTTCGATCATCAAGTCGGTTGTCGTGGTGGGTCTTCTGCTGTTCGGGGTGGCCTACAGCGTCTGGCTGGAGCGCAAGGTGGCGGCGCACATTCAGAACCGCTGGGGCCCGACGCGGGTTGGACCTTTCGGCCTGCTGCAACCGATTGCCGACGGCGTCAAGAACATCCTCAAAGAAGACCTGACACAGCCCCATGTCTACAAGCCGCTTTACATTGCGGCGCCCATCATCTCACTGGTCTTTGCCATCACGTCCATTTCGGTGATCCCGTTCGGCAACTGGGTGAACGTCGGTCCCTGGGGCACGTATTTGCAGATTACCGACTTGAATATCGGGCTGCTGGTGGTTCTCGGCATTACGTCGATGGGCGTGTATGGTATCGCGCTTGCCGGATGGTCCTCGAACAGCAAATATTCACTCCTCGGCGGACTGCGCGCCAGCGCTCAGATGATCAGCTATGAGGTTTCGCTGGGCCTCGCGCTGGTGGGAGTGGTGATCATGTCGGGGAGCCTCAGTTTGCGCGACATTGTGGATTTTCAGGGCGGCCGCTTTTGGGGCTTCATTCCGCGCTGGAACATTTTTCACGGGCAGACGCTGGGGTTTTTCATCTATCTGATTTCCGCGTATGCGGAGACGAACCGCGCCCCGTTTGATCTGCCGGAAGCCGAGTCGGAACTGGTGGCGGGATACCACACCGAGTACAGTTCCATGAAATTCGCGATGTTCTTCATGGCCGAGTACGCCAACATGCTGACGGTCGCATGCCTGGCCACGATAATGTTCCTGGGCGGATGGCACGGGCCGATCTTTGGTCCACCCCTCCTGCAAGCGGTGTTGCCGGTGTTTTGGTTCTGTCTGAAGGCTTTCTTTTTCATGTTTCTGTATGTCTGGGTGCGCTGGACCTTGCCGCGCCTTCGCTATGACCAGCTCATGGCGTTCGGGTGGAAAGTTCTGCTGCCCCTGGCGGTTGCCAACATTGTATATACCGCGCTGGTTGTGGCGTGGAGAGCTTGAAACCAGCTTCTGGCTTCTAGCTGCTAGCTAGCGGCCAGAAGCTAGTAGCTTACTAGCACAAATGTTTCATCTAATTCTATTTCTATTCTTCGGGGCGATCTGCGTGGCGGGGGCCGTCAACCTGCTGGTGCAGAGCCATCCCATCAACAGCGCGCTTTCGTTGATCGCGGTGATGGCCTCGCTCGCTGCTGAGTATCTTCTGTTAGGTGCGGAATTTGTGGCTGCGGTGCAAGTGATCGTCTATGCCGGCGCCATCATGGTGTTGTTTGTGATTACCATCATGCTGCTGAACGCCGGCAAAGAGGAGCGCAGCAAGGGCAGCCGCATCGCGATCCTGCTCGGCGTTCCCGGAGTGCTGATCGGCGGAGTGCTCGTCGCCTGGACGCTTCTCCAGCGCTCCAACATGCAGGCGGCGGTCCCCATTGGCGCTCTACCGGGCGATCCAGCCGATATTGCACGGCTTCTCTTCCACAATTTTCTGCTGCCTTTTGAAGTCACGTCGGTGCTGATTCTGATCGCCATCATGGGCGCGGTCGTGCTCGCCAGCCGGCCTGAAGCCGTGGCCCGCGCCGCGAGAAAGGACGAAGGATAAAGATAAAGATGGTCCCACTTTCTTACTATCTCGTGTTGAGCGGAATCCTGTTCGTGTGTGGTGTGCTCGGGTTCCTGATCAAGCGCAACATCATCACCATTTTCATGTCGATCGAGCTGATGCTGAACGGCGTGAACCTTTCGTTCGTGGCCTTCGCCGCGCACTGGCACGCACTCAGCGGGCAAGTCTTCGTCTTCTT
>JBEKFN010000410.1:0-3416 GCA_050013295.1 Terriglobales bacterium | reverse complement strand
TCGCGCGCCGCGGCCCTCGACGGCCACTTCACGCACCAAACCCGCCTGCACCAAGTCCCGCAGATTGTTATAAGTCGTGGCCCTTGAAGAGCGCGGATCCACGCGATTCACGGCTTCGAAGACTTCCGCAGCCGTGGGATGGCTGTTGTGTTCCAGCAAGAATGCCATCACCGCGTAGCGCTGCGGAGTGCACCGCAACCCGCTGCCTTCCAAGGACCGTTTAATCGCCTCGGCGTCCACCAAGAATTTAGATTATATCTAATATGATACTTTGTCCAGACTTATGCTTTTGGTTGCTGCTGCGAGCAGAAGACTGGCGGATGCCCTATTGAGCATCCTCGTCGAGTGGCCCCCCTGTGAGTCTTCCCACATCGAACGGTCCCGACGTTGCGCTCGCGAGGTTTTGAGACGACCAGGTCAGTGGGCGACAGATTGGTGCGGAATCATGAGGCGCGATTTCCCTGAATAGCACCACGTTCGGAACGACCACCCGCCACCTCGCGCAATTGTGTCCAGATGGGTCGGCTAAACGGAAGTAATCCTTCCCCTTTCCTATTCGACGAAATCATATTCAATGTCGTGCGGATTCAGGGGTTCAGGTCAGTAGCAACCACAATTCATCGGCGCGCTAGGTGGGATTCTGCGCGAATTGCCACCAGCCAAAGCAAGGGGATACGTGGGGAAGATATGTCTCCAGTATGTCTCCAGAAAAGGCGCGTTGCCTGATACCCCAATAAACATTGACGTTTGCCGACATTTCCGACTTCTGCATCGGAAAGTAAAGTGGCGGAGATATCCGGAGCAAGCGAGGAAACCGGATTACACGCCGGCCTTGCGGGCAGCGGCTAAACAGATTGCTGAAAAACTCGGTTTTCGGCGCATGGCCCCTAAAGGGGCATTTCAATTCAACTTACGGCATCGCTGAAGCGATGCCCTGATACGAAACTTGAGCTTTTCAGCAATCTGTTAAATCCGTCATTGATTTTGATTTTGCGGCGCTTACGGCGCGGCTGAAGCCGCGCCCCTTCAAAACGTGTGGCCTACCCCGACTGCGCGTCAGAATTCGGGATCAGGCTTCGCAGGGTCAGCAGCGTGATCTCTGGCGGGACACCGATGCGCACCGGGAAGCCGAGGGTTCCGAGACCGCGATTCACATAAAGCGCAGCCTTCTGTTTGCCGTTGCTTGCGGGCCCGCTAGAGGCGTGCATTGGGAGGTGGTAAAGTCCGGCGACGAAAGGGGTGATCAAGCGAGCCGGACTGACGCTGTGATCCACGATCTCAAACCTTACCTGTCCGCCGTGAGTGTGACCGGCTAGGCTAAGTTCGATGCCAAGCTCGGCCGCGCGGCGAAACGAATTCGGATTGTGCGAAAGCAACAGGTTCGGCATATCGCGCCGGATCAAGTGCTCGATTTCCTGCAACATGGGCCCAGGAGGATCGCCCTCACTGCGCGTCATGTGATCGCGCTGGTAATCGACGCCCAGCAGATTGAAGCGGGCTCCATTGTGCTCGACGACCGCGCTCGCGGCGCGCAGCAGCCGCATACCTTTTTCGCGGAAGAGCCGTTCCGCGTCATCTTCCACTCCCGCATAAATTTCGTGATTGCCATTGCATCCCCAGACGCCGAGCGGAGCGCGGAGGCGGCTCAACTCGGCGATGCAGGCGTCCAGCGGATCGCCAACGCCCGAGATGAAGTCTCCCGTAACAAAAGAAATGTCAGGGTGCAGGCGGTTCGTCATATCGACGGCGCGCGCGATTTCGCGAGGGGGCATGTAGTCGCCAATGTGGATGTCGCTAAGCTGCGCAATGCGCAGTCCATCCAGTTCGGGCGGAAGGTTGGCCACGGGCACGTCGACGCGCTCGATGGTGTAACGCAAGCGGCCGGCGGCAAATCCGTAGGTGGCGGCGAGAAAGGGTAAGCCGCCAGCGAAAGCGGCGGCATATTGGAAAAAAGTTCGGCGCGAGGGACTGAACCCATCGGTGACCGCTCCGGGACGAAGCCGGGCCGCTACATTCGTGACCCACTCGATCGCTTCCACCGATTCGACTGCCAGGAATCCAAAGAACGAAGCAACCAGCCACAGGCGGGCAAATGTGGAGAGTGTTTTGCCGAGGTGGACGCTGCCCACGCTGAGGCGCGAGACCCCGTGGCCAAGCAGCGGATCGAGAAGCGTAGCCAGCAGCACAGCGGCTAGAGCGATCAGTCCGGCATGAAGCCCGAAGCGCCAGTTGCCGTTCGAAAACGCGCCAATCCACGTCCACGCCCGCACAAACCAGAAGCGCTGGACGGCGTAAACAGCTAAGAGAAACAGCGCTAAGAAAAGAACTCGGGTAAGAATCAGGGTCAGGACTCCGATGAGGAACTGTTTTGGTAGTTAGATGCAATGCGGGCAGAAGAAGGCTCGGATGCAGACATGAAAACGCCCTACAATAAAATAAAAAAAGCAGAGGATTTCTCCTCTGCTTCTCTCCGGCTGGTACCCTCCCCCAGGTACTTTGCCAAACATCCAAACTTACTGGATCGGGGTCTCGGTTCCGGCGCAAGTGTTGACGGCACCGCCTTGGCCGGCGTTGCGCACTACTGCATCCGCGACCGAGCAGAAGGAGTTCACGCCCGTAGCGTTCAGAGACACCGGGTTTGCCCACGCCGCATAGCCGCCGGAGTTGCCGGACGCAGCGAAGGTATAGCCGCTCTTGGTGCCGCCCGCCAGCGTCGTATCAATCAAGCAAGCGCTATCCGAGGTGGGAGCGATACTGGTGCAGTTGCCCGACAGAGGGGTCAGGTTGGCCGCAAAGCCCACCGACGGGTAGGCGGAGTTGTATGAAACCATGGCTGTGTTGATGGTGCGAATCGAAGCCACTGCGGACGACTCATTCGACGCGATACGCGCGCGCAGCAGGTTTGGGATAGCAATCGCGGCGATGATCAAGATGATCGCGACCACGATCAGCAGTTCGATCAGTGAGAAGCCCTTTTGTTTCCGCATTAAAAATTGTCCTCGTCTCCGTTTGACTGTTTTGGCTGGGGATGACGAACTCGTTATGTACTATGGCACGTAAAAGGCAGAGGCCCAAGTTACGGAGGTAAGATGCCTTTTGGATGAAACTTTAGTCTTGTAACTAACGGCTTCTTTTCATTGTCTTAGAAGGCAGGGGAAGAAGTCGGATTGCGGGGCGCCTCCCCTGAGCGCTTAGAGCCGCCGTTGACTTTGCGGCTCTTATGGCGCGGCTGAAGCCGCGCCCCTTCAAAACAAAGTCAAAACCCGAGTTTTTCCGGCGCCTGCTGTTTCCGGCGCCTGCTAGAAGAAACGGGATGGGTAGTTCCTAAGAGTCATAGCCTTTCGGGCGTCTGCTGAGGGCTGACAGCTGGAAACCTCGGGTTTCTGACGGCTACAAACGGCTGTCCATCTTTCGGG
>JBEKFN010000409.1:0-3433 GCA_050013295.1 Terriglobales bacterium | reverse complement strand
CGTCTGGCCGACCGCCGCATCGAATTGCATCACGGAAAAATCGCCGCCCAGGAAGTTTTTGCCATGGCCGACGAAGAGCAATTCGACGAAGTGCTGGAAGAATTATTTGCCTTGGAAGAGAACGGCCAAATCGCGGAGATTGGCCGGATGGAGGTCCACGGCGCTCTGCCCGTATCCATCGCCGTGGAAAAAATGGCGGCCATGGAACTGGTAACCATGCGCCCGCACCCGCTCCAAGCGCACGATCACAAGCCCTTCGTCAATCCTTGCCATGACGCGCTGAAGCCTGCCGGCTTTTCGACTGGCGACGGTTCCGCGATCGTCGAACTCACTCCACGCGGACACCAGCGCGCCGCCGACATTATCCGCCGCCATCGCCTGGCCGAGCGCCTCTTCACCGATTCGCTCGCCATGGACAGCGAAACCGAAATCGAGCAACAGGCGTGCAAGTTCGAGCACATACTCTCACCCGAAGCTACCGACAAGATCTGCACTTTCCTCAACCACCCGCGCACCTGCCCTCACGGCGCCGTAATTCCGCCGGGGCCGTGCTGCGGACGACGGGCCGAACCGAGGCAGACCGCGGCCGCGCTGTCAGATCGACGTTAACTGTGCTTCGGAGGCCAGTTGACGAAAGTCCAGGTCTTAGCACACTTTGAAATCAGTTTCACTCCCGAACCGCGTTAGGCGTTAGTAAACCTATCTCCCCTCAGAAGGCGCATCCGGCTTAATACCAGTGACAGAGGTAATGGGACGAAAAACAAAAGCTCGATAATAGTGCCCCCTATTACCGATCCCGGATCGAGATCTCTGAAAGTAGAAATATGCAAGTAAACACGGAATGGGAATAACGTGAGAAGGAGAAATATGACGAAAGATATTCGTGAGAATACAAGCCAGCGATTGGGAATCAGCGACAGAACCGCCAAGGCGACAATCTGGGCATCAGCGATTGGATTAACACCCCAGCGCGGGTGAAGGATCCAGAGTGGCACAACTACAGACCCGACAATGGCTAAACCCTTACACACCCAAGCTAGCGATTTCAGAGATTGGTTGGTCATGCTACTTCTTCCCAAAGAATTTTCCAAACCCCAGCCGCACCTGCACCGTATTCACTCCCGGATTCGGCACGGTCAGTCCGGCGTTCGAAATATGCATGTACCGGACATCCACCGACCACGCATGCTCCCCAAAGAAATACACCCCAAACGCCGCGCCCGACGTGAAGTTTATCGTCGAAGTTCCCGCCGGCACCTCATGCGTCGTAAACAGCGTTCCTCCATTCAACTCGAGGTAGGGAGCAACATGTCCGCGCGTGGCGAAAATCCATTTCAACCCCACCGGATTCACTCCTCCCCCATACACGGTGTTTGCCGGCTGGAATACAACAAATGCCGGCACCGCGTCGACCGCAAGCTCGAATCGTCCGTTGAGAAATCCCGGCCCGTGCGGAGCCGCCACAATCCACCCATAGCTAACTCCCGCGTTCCACACGCTCGTATCCTTGGTCCCGCCCGGAACCGAGCGCCCGCCTCCACTCCAAACCTGGAGCTCACGACCGCCCTCCTCCGGGCGATCTTGCGCAACTGCAAAAGGAACGGCCAGAAACATTGTCAGGAAGAGAGTCGGAACGAGTTTCAAAAAAAGGGAGCCCGCACCCCGAATGGATCGTGTCATAAGTATGGTGAAGGTCGAAACAGAACGATACCCGAAAAACGCAAGATACGCGAAACGAACACGACGCGAAAACGAGCGATACGTGAATACGAGATGCGCGAACCCAGCCCAGGAAACAGATCCCGTCCCTACAGCCCCAACCCGCCATCCACCGCCAACACCTGCCCGGTAATAAACTGCGGAGCCGCGGCAAAGAACATCACCGCCTCGGCAATGTCCGCTGCCGTTCCGTTCCGCCGCATCGGCGTCTGTTTCGACATCTTCCTCATGAACGCCGCCGCCGATTTCTCTCCCAAATCAATCATCCCCGGAGCCACCGCATTCACCGCGATCTCCGGCGCCAGCGCCTTCGCCATCACTTTGGTCAGCATGTGTGTCGCCGCCTTCGACGAGCAATAGTGGGCATGCGTCGCCCAAGGCCGCAGCCCGCCCAGAGAACCCATATTGACAATGCGCCCTCGACGCTTTTTCAAATACGGCAGCGCCTCGCGCGACACCAGAAACGGTCCGCGCGTGTTGGAAGCAAAAATCGCATCCCACTGCGCTACCGTAATCTTTTCGAACTCGACGGTCTCGTAATTGGCGGCGTTATTCACCAGCACGTCGATCCCGCCCAGCTCGCTCGCCACTTCCTTCACCATTTCCCGGACGCTCTTCTCATCCGTGACATCGCAGCGCACCGCCAGCGCCTCCACGCCATGCTGCGCCAGTTCCAAGATCACCGCCCGCGCCTCGCGCGCCGACTCGCGAAAAGTAATTGCCACGTCCGCGCCGTTTTCGGCCGCGGCCAAAGCAATCGCCCGCCCCAGTCGCTTCGCCGCTCCCGTCACCAAGACCGTCTTTCCGGAAAGCGGCTTTCGGTCCGTCGCCGTGACGAGTATCGTCATTAGGGAATTCTACGCCCGTCCGTGTCTTGGAAAGCCCCACCGAGACTGGTAAACTCGCTCCAATGACGAAGCCTCGCGAAGTCCTCGTTTATTCCCGCAAGGGATGTCATCTCTGCGAAATCGTTAAGGAGAGCCTCGTCAAGCTGCAAAAGCGTGGCGGCTTCAACTGGCATGAAATCGACGTTGACTCCGACGCCGAAATCCGGCGTCGCTATACCGACGAAGTCCCCGTAGTCTTCATCAACGGCCGCAAAGCGTTTAAGTACCACATGGACGAGCAAGAGTTCCTGCGCAAATTGAGCGCTTGAGCAAGATCCCGCGCCGCCTACTGCCTCATTCCGTTTGGCCCCCTTCAAAGTGCTAAACTCGCTTCGCATGCGGACGGACATCCTGCCCCTTTGCGACCAGCACTACCGCACCATGGAGCCCGCAATCGCTCCCTACAACGCCGACTTTTCCATCGAATTCTTTCGCTGCACCGACAAGTTCTGCCATCGCTGCTTCGGCGAGCGCCTCGGCTACACCACGCCCAAGCGCGGAGACGCGCCCGCGCTCACTCCCAATCAGCCCACCTGCGAGCGCCACGGACGCCCCATGTTCATCGTCAGCCTCGACCGCCAGCGCAATCACGTAACCTACGCCTGCCCCGAACCCGATTGCGCGGAGCGCGTAATCCGGACGTAGGCCGTGGTGTGGGTGCATGGGTTCGTTCGTGTGGTGACGGGGCTTTGCCCCGTCCAAGCCGAGCAAAGCTCGGCAGGGTTTCGCTAGCACCACATGACTGCCAGGTTAAGGGGATCGTTCGCCCCAGGAAAGCTATTTCCGGGACCGCTTACTCCCCCACCAGCCACGCGTATTGCGCCGCA
>JBEKFN010000408.1:0-3434 GCA_050013295.1 Terriglobales bacterium | reverse complement strand
AGCGGCTTGCCAAAAATCGGATCAAAGACGAGGCCACCACCAGTGGTGGCGCGGGCGTACCAAAAGAGCGCGAGCGTCGGCCATTCCACCATCATGCTGGCGCCGGTGGCAACGGCAATGACCAGCGAAAGGCCGAGCGCAATGAGGCGCAGAACAGGCTCAACCGGCAACTTCACCTGCTGTTGGCCGATGTAAATCGTGTGGCCGCTCGGCAAGTCGGGGAGATGCGCCCGCTTCAGAGCCAGGAACGATCCATACAAAATGACAAACGTGACCGCTGTAAAAGCCGCGAAGATTCCCCACTGCAGGCTCAGGGTTTTCCAGAAGACGTCCCCATAGCCGAGCGACCCGAACCAGAGCACATCCACGTAATACGACAGCGCGGTCCGGCCGCCGAAGACGATGAAGGCAAGAACGGCGAGAATGAGAAGGAAGCGTCGGCGGCGGCGCCGCGGCGGATGCGGCGGCGGCCAGTCAATGGACTCAAGCATTGCTCCACCTCGTTCTTGCCAGCATTTCCATGATCAAAGTTCCAAGAAACGGTATTGTACAGTGCCTGAAGAAGAGTAACTACTTTGCGCGAGTAATACGACGTGGGTTGTGATTTGTTCGCCACAGACTCAGCGCTGCCATTGTTCTAGAATGCGAACATGAGGATCTTGCTGTTCAGCGGAAAAGGCGGTGTGGGCAAGACCAGCCTGGCCGCCGCCACGGGCGTGAAACTGGCGCAACTGAACTATCGGACCCTGGTGCTGAGCATCGATCCGGCACACAGCCTGGCAGATGCGTTCAATCTCGACACCGAACTCTTCCATGTCCAAACCTCAGAGCCACTAGCGATCAATGATCGGCTTTCGGTCCAGGAGCTGAATATCCAAAAAGAGATCAAGCGCCATTGGCAGGAAATCTCCTCCTATGTGAGCGCCGTGCTGCGCACCACCGGCATCAGCGGCGTAGAGGCGGAAGAACTGGCGATTCTGCCCGGCATGGAAGAACTCAGCGCCATGATGTACATCAATCAATACCGGCGCGAGCAGCGTTACGACGTGATCGTGCTCGATGCCGCGCCCACCGCGGAATCCATGCGCTTCATCAGCATGCCGACAACGTTGGACTGGTACATGAAGCACATCTTCCCCTTCCAGCGCAATTTTCTCAAGGCGGTGCGGCCCATCGCCAACCGGGTTGCGCCGTTCGAACTGCCGCCCGACACCTACTTCGGCAACGTTCGGGCCCTCTTCGACAAGCTCGAGGGCGTGGGTGAGATGATGGAAGATCCGCGGATCACCAGTGTGCGGCTGGTCACCAATGCGGAGAAGATGGTGGTGCGGGAGACGCAACGGGCGTTCGTCTACTTCTCTCTGCATGGGCTCACCGTGGACGCAGTCCTTATAAACCGTTTGCTCCCAGCGGAGGTTGTGGATGCCTGGTTCAAGGAGTGGCACACCTCCCAGGACGCGATGGTGCATGAGATCGAGGAGTACTTTGCGCCCGTGCCAATAAAGAAGGTACCGTTGTTCTCGCATGAGGTATTGGGGAAGCAGCGCCTGGAGGATCTCGCGCGAGTGCTGTATGCTGAGGGCGAAGATCCGTCCGCCGTGACCCGAACGGAGAAACCCTACACTTTCGGGAAACAGAACGGACTTTATGAGATTCGTGTTCTTTTGCCTTTCGCCACCAAAGGCGAGATCGAGCTGTTTAAGAAGGGCGACGAACTTGTCGTACAGATCGGTACTTTCCGCCGTCATATCGGGCTGCCGCGATCAATGACCGCCCTCTCGCCGTCCCGGGCGCGCCTGGAGAGCAAAGTCCTCACGGTCGAAATGAAGGAGACACTATGAACAAGCCGGAGAATAGCCAGTCAACCACAACCGAGCAAGGCGTTCACGAACGCTGCCCGTGTCGCGAGATCGTGGACACCGTGCAGGCTTTCCTGGGGATTTCGCCCGCTGCCCGGCAGCACTTGACAAGCTCACGCGTCGAGTTCCTCAAGGCGGTCCGGGAGATCCTAAACGACCGTATTGAGCACTTGTCGAGCCACGGCCAGAAGGGTACGAAAGTCGCGGTTGAGTAGGTCATCCCAGACGCGTGATCGGTCGGAACCTGATCGGTCGGAACCTGGCCGGAACCTGGTCGTCTCCAAGCGTCCTCGACACGAACTGATCGGCCGTTGCCTCGCTGATGGCACCTCAGGACCTCCCTGCTTCGCGTTCGTACGGTACGTACACCGGTTCCCAGATATTCGCTTGCAGTTCACGATCCAGGCTATCTTCACCGGCAACCTGCGCCTGCCCATCTTGAATTGCCTGGCGACCTACGGCCAGCGCAATTGAGCGACCGAGCTGACGCGAATCCGAAAGTGACGGCAAGAGGCTTGCCTTCTTGTCTTTTTGTGTGGGGACGAGACGTGCCAATTCTTTAGCCGCAGCCATGACCATCGCATCCGTCACGCGTTTGGCTTTGGAGGCAACAATCCCTAGAGCAAGCCCGGGAAATATGTACGAGTTATTGGTCTGGTCGATGCGAACCTTCTTCCCCCAAATAGTCACCGGTTCGAACGGACTCCCGGTGCCGATCAGCGCCCGTCCTTCGGTCCAGTCCAACAAGTCCTGAGGAGTCGCTTCGCAGCGCGCGGTGGGGTTCGAAAGCGGGAAGATGACGGGTCGAACTGTGTTCCTGGCCATTTCGCGCACCGCATCTTCTGTGAAGGCTCCCCCTTGACCAGACACTCCGATGAGGACCGAAGGCTTGGCATGGCGAATCACATCCTGCAAGGCGATCTCTCCGTTCGGTTGTCTCCAACCCCGCACTTCCTGTTCTTTGCGGGCGTAGGGCAGTTGCTCGGGCCGCACATCTTTGCCCTCTTCTGCGATCAGACCGTAGCGGTCGATAGCGTAGAAGTGATTGCGAGCGTCCTCTTTCGGAATGCCTTTGTCATGCATGAACTGCTCTAGCAGGTTGGTGATGCCTATGCCTGCGGTTCCGAAGCCGAATACAACGATCTTCTGTTGCTCCAGTGGCACGCCCGTAACGTTGATGGCAGAGAGTAGCGTCGCGGCCGCTACCGCCGCAGTGCCTTGAATATCGTCGTTAAAAGTGCATAGTTGGTCTTTGTAGCGAGCCAGAAGTCGAGCGGCATTCGAACCGGCAAAATCCTCCCATTGCAAAAGAACGTGCGGCCAGCGCTTCTTCACGCTGTTTACAAAAACATCTACGAAAGCGTCGTACTCTTCGCCGCGGACCCGATGATGCGTCCATCCGATGTAAATTGGACTCTTTAACCTGTCCTCGTTGTCAGTTCCCACATCGAGCAGAATCGGAAGACAATGCTCCGGATGGATGCCGCCGAGCGCAGTGTAAAGGGCCATCTTCCCGATGGGGATACCCATGCCTCCCGCACCTTGATCGCCGAGCCCCAGGATTCGTTCACCATC
>JBEKFN010000407.1:0-3498 GCA_050013295.1 Terriglobales bacterium | reverse complement strand
GACAGCCTGCCGAGCTTTGCTCGGCTTGGACCCTTCGACTTCGCTCAGGGCAGGCTCGCGAGGGCGCCCGTCCCCATGCGAGCAAAGAGGAACGCCCGCTCCCGGGGCTGAGAAATCAAATTACTTTTTCTTGTCGTCTTTCTTCTCCGGTTCTTCGACTACAAGGTTGTTGGTCACGGAGAATACGTCGTGAACGCCGTTGGCCTGCATGCCGGCGATTTGCTTGTCCATCTGGCGGGCCACTACGCCTTCGAGCGTAATGTTCCCGTTCTTGACGATGATGTGAATGGGCGGAACGGCCCGGATCTGGTATTGGCTTAGGACGCTGTTGCCGTAGATGGCGCGGTAGGCAGCGCGGCGGATTCGGTCGTCGCCGAAGGAGGTGGGCAGGACCTCAATATTGTTGACGACTTTCTCTACACCTTCAATGTGCTTGACCGCCTTTTCGGCGTCGGGCTTGAGACTGGGACGCGAAACCTGGCCGAGTAGGGTCACGGTACCGTCAGGGTCGACCTTGTAGGCGAGGTTGTCGAACACGCCGTAGTACGGAAGCATCACGAGTTCATGACGGACTTCCTTGTAGATGCGCTCGAGGCTCTTCTGATTGAGCGCGCCAGTGGGTTGGTTGTCCTGGATGGCGGGACTGGCGATGGCCACTATCGAGAAAATCGTCATTGAGAGAATCAATGGGAGAGCACGAACTGCGAGCAGTGATTTTTTCATTGTTTGACCTCACGCCAGATTTGTTATGACGTGGTGAGAAATCCTGAAATTCTTCGCACTTTTCTGACGCTGGAGAGAGGCGAGGGGTTGCTTTTTATTGCGCCGGGGACTGGGGCAGCTGCCGAGCTGCGCTCGGCTGGACGGCCGAGGGCGGCCGTCCCTACGCAACCCTGAACGGGGAGGTCGCCCGTCCCCACACAATCCGCACTTGCTTAGGCGGTTTTGGGCTTGCGGCGGCGTTCTCTGAAGCCTTCGATTAAGAGATAGAGCACTGGGATGAAGAACAAGTTTAGGATCGTGCTCATGATCATGCCACCGAAGACCGTGGTGCCTACGGAGTGGCGTCCGTTTTCTCCGGCGCCGCTCGCGGTAACCAAAGGGACAACGCCGAGGATGAAGGCGAAGGAGGTCATGAGAATCGGGCGCAGACGGATGCGGGCGGCTTCGACGGCCGCGTCGAGAATGGTCATGCCGCGTTCGCGCAACTGCTCGGCGAATTCCACGATGAGGATGGCGTTCTTGGAGGCGAGGCCGACGAGCATGACGAGTCCTACCTGGCAGTAGACATCGTTCTGCTGGCCGCGGAGCCATTGCGCGGAAAGAGCACCGAGCAACGCCATGGGCACGGCGAGCAAAATAATGAAGGGGAGTACGAAACTTTCATACTGCGCCGAGAGCGTGAGATAGACGACCAGCGTTCCGAGGCCGAAGAGGATGAGCGTGGTGGATCCCGAGGCCAACTCTTCGAGTGAAACTCCCGACCATTCGTAGGTGTAGCCCTGGGGCAAGGTTTTCGCGGAGAGCTGCTGCATGGCTTCGATGGCTTGTCCGGAGCTGAAGCCGGGGGCAGCGGAGCCGTCGATTTCCGTCGCGCGGAACAGGTTGTAGTGGCTGATGACCTGGGGAGCGGCGGTCTGGCTGATGCTGACTAAGTTTTCCAGCGGGACCATGGCGCCGGAATCGGAGCGCACGTAGTACTGCTTGATGTCCTGCGGATGCGAGCGGAATTGCTTGTCGGCCTGCACATAAACACGATAGGAACGGTTATTGAAATCGAAATCGTTGATGTAGGCCGAACCCATGTAGACGCTGAGGGTGTCGGTGATCTGGCTGAGCGGGATGTGCAGGCTCTTGGCTTTTTCGCGATCGATGGTGACGACAAACTGCGGATCGCTGGCGGTGTAGGTGGTGAAGAGTCCGGCGAGATCTCGGCGCCCGAAGCCAGCGCGCGTGAGATCGTGGGTGACTTTGTCGAGATCCTGAAGGGTGTGATTGCCCTGATCCAGGAGTTCGAATTGGAACCCGCCGAACTGGCCGAGACCTTGCACGGCGGGCGGTTCGAAGACGATGACAATGGCGCTGGAAATTCCGAACAAGGGGCCGCGCAGTCGATTGAGAATGGCGGCGGCGGTGTGGTCGCGGCCCTTGCGCTGCGCATACGGCCGGAGGGATAGAAATACCAGGCCGGCGTTGGGCGCGCTGCCTCCGAAACTGAAGCCGGAAACGGAGAAAGTGCCTTCGATTTCAGGAAAATTCTTGGTGATGGCGGTCACCTGCTGGCCGATTTCCCGCGTGTATTCGAGCGATGCTCCGGTGGGAGCCTGAATGACGACGACGAGGTAGCCCTGATCTTCGGTGGGAACGAAGGCTTGGGGCACGTGCCGGAAGACGAAGTAAGCGAGACCGAGTCCGGCGAAAAACAAGATCAGTGCGACGGCTTCAAAACGCAGGAAAGCGCGGAGCGCGCTAACGTAGCCATTGTTAATCGCGCTCAGGAGGCGGTCGACGCGCTTGAAGAACCAATTCTTTTCTCCGTGCTCGCGACCGAGCAGGAGCGCGGAGAGCGAGGGCGTAAGAGTAAGCGCGTTGAAGGCAGAAATCGAAATCGAAAAGGCAATGGTGAGCGCGAACTGGCGGAACAGAATCCCGGTTGTGCCGGGAAAGAAGGCGCACGGCACGAAGACGGCGACCAGCACCAGCGACGTGGCGATGACGGCGCCGGTGACTTCCCGCATGGCGTCGGAGGAGGCTTTGACCGGATTCAGTTCGCCTCCCTGCAGGTGGCGCTCAATGTTTTCTATGACGACGATGGCGTCGTCGACCACGAGGCCGGTGGCGAGCGTGATGCCGAACAGGGTCAGCGTGTTGATGGAGAAGCCGAGCAGCTTGACGAAGGCGAAGGTCCCGATGAGCGAGACCGGGATGGTGACGGAGGGGATGATGGTGGAGCGCCAGTCTTCGAGGAAAACGAAGATGACAAGGATGACGAGGAAAATCGCCAGGCCAAGGGTCGAGACTACGTCGCGAATGGACTCGCTGACCGCGTCGGTGGTATCGAAAGCGAGTTCATACTTCATGCCGGGCGGAAAGCGTTTGGCAAGGCGATCGAGTTCGGCGATGCAGCGCCGGTCGACGTCAAGGGCGTTGGCAGTGGAGAGTTGGGTGACGCCGATGCCAACCGCTTCGTGCCCGCTGTAATTCAGATCGGAGCTGTAGTCTTCGGCCCCGAGCTCGGCGCGACCGACGTCCCGCAGGCGAACGAGCGTGCCATCGGCATTGCTCTTCAGGATGATGTCATCGAACTGAGTGGTTTCAGAAAGACGGCCGACGGCGCGGACACTGATCTGGAACTGCTGGCCGGGAAGAGCGGGTTGGGAACCGACTTGTCCGGCGGCGACTTCAACGTTCTGCTCCTCAAGAGCGCTGACCACATCGTCGGCGGTAAGGGCGCGGCTGGCCATGCGCACGGGATCGAGCCACAGGCGCATGGAGTAT
>JBEKFN010000406.1:0-3507 GCA_050013295.1 Terriglobales bacterium | reverse complement strand
CAAAGGTTCGCCGCTACTTCTTTTCCTTATCTTTATCCTTGGACTCCTCCGCGGGCTCGATGGCTCCGGGCATCAGCTTGAGCGGCGCCGAGCGCTGCTCTTCGAGTTCGGGATGCGGCAGTGGCTTGCGCGGCAGCATCTGGTCGCGCATAGCGGTGTTATAAACGAAGATCGCCTCCACGGTTGCCGCCTGCGCCAGGTCGGCGGGCTGCAAGCGTTCGTAAGTGTCCATGTTCGAATGATGGGTGCGCGATTCGTAGTCGAGGCGGTCCTGAATGAACTGGAAGCCGGGGATCCCGACCGCATCGAAGGATTGGTGGTCGGTGCCGCCGGTGTTGCGCGCGGTGATGGTGGTGACGCCGAGATCTTTTAGCGGCTCCATCCATTGCGCAAAGATGGGGGCGACGGCGGAATTTCCCTGCAAATAAATCCCCAGGATTTTGCCGGTGCCGTTGTCCACGTTGAAGTAAGCGGAAATTTCCGGCTGCTCAGGTTCAATTACGACGGGGCCGGCAGGTTTGCGCATCCACTCGGGCTTCTCCAGTTGATCGGGGGCGGTGGAGAGTGGCACGACTCCGAAATGCTGCTTGACGTAGCCGCGGGAACCAAAAAGTCCCTGCTCTTCTCCCGTCCATAGGCCAATGCGGATGGTGCGCCGCGGCTTGACTTGCAGCGCGTTGAGAATCCGCATGACTTCCATCGCAACCACGGTGCCGGCGCCATTGTCGGTTGCGCCTGTCGCCGCCGCCCACGAGTCGAGATGGCCACCCACCATGACCACCTGATCTTTCAGCTTGGGATCAGTGCCTGGAATTTCGGCGATGGTATCGAAGCCATGCTCATGGTCGTCGAAGTACTTAACATCGACGTTCATTTCAATGCTAACCGGCACATTGGCTTTGAGCAGCCGATAAACGCGTCCGTAGTTTTCTATCGCGGTCACCACTACGGGAAGGGGATTGGCGTGATCGCGCTTGTAGGTAAATCTTCCCAGACCGCCGTCGTCGAAGATGGTGCCGCCGGAGCCGCCGCTGTCGCGGCCGTCGCGGCTGGGAAGAATTACCGCCAGCGCATGCTCCGACGCAAGAAACTTTCCGGCTTTATCGAGCAGGGCCGCGCGCTTTATATATTCCTGGATCCTGTCTTGGTAGGCCTTCTGCTTTTCCAGGGGGAACTCGGAAAGCTTGGCGAGATCCTTGTCGTCCATGCGTGTGAAGAGCGGCTTATCCACCGGATTCACCTCGCGCATTTCTCCCAGCAGAACGATTTTTCCGGCCAGCTTCCCTTTGTACTTGTCGAAATCTTTCTCGTCCTTGATATCAACCCAAATGGCTTGGCCATTGACCGCGCCGTTGGTGGAAGGCGACCAGGGCGCGGCCTGGGCAATGAAAACAGCCGTGTCCGGCGACGTCATCCGTACCCAGGTGTTGAGTTGCTGCCAGCCCATGCCGAACTCACCCCAGTCTTCGAGATGGGCGTTGCTGCAACCCATCGCAGCCAATTGAGCGCGCGTCCACTCGTTGGCCCGGCGCAGGTTGGGTGAACCGGTAAGGCGCGGGCCAATGCCATCCATCAGAGCGGATGCGAAGTCCATCACGTGCGAATGGGTCAGGCCTTCGTCGCGGATGCGCTGATACATGTTGTAGTCGAGATTCTCTCTTGCAGGCTGGGGAAGTTCGTAAGATGGCTGGTCAGCGTCAGCCGCCGCTTTCTTCGTTTTGTTCTTGTCGGCGGCCGAGATGGAGAGTGGCAGAACAAGGCAGAGAAACAAAGCAAATCTAACTCTGAAAAAGCTGTGGAATCGCATGGATCGGTTTCCCTCGGGAAAGGTTCCAAAGCAGAGTAGCAGATGTGGGCTGCACTAAGTAGCTACCACGAATCGCTGGGGGAAGATGCGTTGAAGGTGACAGCCAGAGACATTCGACCCCAGCTACGGTACTCCGCGAGCGGATAGTGCAAAACGAAGTTTCTCACTTTCCTGCGGCCAAGGTTCCTTATAATAAGCGGGTTGCCGCCGGGAAAGGGTGCCATGCCGTCGGCGAGTATACGCAGTTCCCATTCTCGGTCTCTTGGTCGTTGGTCCAAGCCGCGGTCAGCATAGCGCGACCGCAACGAAAGCTAACGTTTTCCGGTTGAACGTTTCTTAGCGGAGATGACACCATGCCTTTCGAATTTGTGATTAACGGGCGCCCCACCCGCGTGGATGTGCCCGCCAACATGCCTCTATTGTGGGTGATCCGCGATGTTCTGAATCTGCGCGGCACGAAGTACGGGTGCGGTATGGCGCTGTGCGGGGCTTGCACAGTGCACATTGACGGCGAGGCGACGCGGTCGTGCATCACGCCGGTTTCAGAAGCCGCCGGCAAGAAGGTGACCACGATCGAGGGACTCTCGGCCGATCTGAGCCATCCCGTGCAGAAGGCGTGGATCGAGCTGGACGTGCCGCAGTGCGGCTACTGCCAGTCCGGGCAAATCATGTCTGCGGCGGCGCTGCTGGCGAAAAAGCCGCGGCCCACCGATGCGGAGGTGGACGACGCCATGAGCGGGATCATCTGCCGGTGCGGTACTTATCAAAGAATTCGCGAAGCGATTCACCGCGCGGCGCAGATGCATGCGGCGCCCGCGCGGCAGAAAGCATCGCCCGTGAAGAAGGCGAACAAGCCGGGAGAGACAGCAGCGATGACGCCGGATGAGCTGGCTGCAAATGGAGCGACGGGCGTCCTCTCCCGTCCGGAGGGCGCAGCGGGACGGGCGAGGACGCCCGTCGCTCCACAAACAACAGCCGCTGTGGGCGCGGCTACGGGAGGTGCGGAATGAGCAGCGCGACGATCAAAGTGGGTCGCCGGGAATTTTTGCAGAGCGCAGCGGCGGGAGCGACTGGGCTGGTGATTGGATTCTATCTGCCGAATCGGCTCGAGGCGCGTGCGGCGGCGGCTGAGACGGTGACCTTTGCGCCAAACGCCTGGATCCGGATCGGGACGGACGATACGGTCACGCTGGTGATTGACAAATCGGAGATGGGGCAAGGAGTGGTGACGTCGCTTTCGATGCTGATGGCCGAAGAATTGGAGTGCGACTGGAAGAAGATTCGCACTGTGTTTGCGCCGGCGGCGAAGGAATACGCGAACCCCGTCTTCGGAATGCAGGGAACGGGCGGGAGCACGAGCGTGAGAGGGATGTGGACGCCGCTGCGGACGGCCGGAGCGCAGGCGCGAGAGATGTTGATCGCAGCGGCTGCGGAAAAGTGGGCCGTGGACAAAGCGCTGTGCCGCGCGGAAGACAGCCAGGTGATCCACGCGCAGACCAAGCAGCGCCTGAGTTACGGAAGCCTGGCGGAAGCGGCGGGAAAACTGCCGGTGCCGAGCGATGTAAAGCTCAAGGACCCGAAGCAATTCCGGATAGTGGGTAAGGCGATGAAGCGGCTGGATGCGGCGGACAAAACTTGCGGGCGCGCGGAGTTTGGCATTGACGTGCGCCAGCCGGGAATGCTGCACGCGGTGGTGGCGC
>JBEKFN010000405.1:0-3576 GCA_050013295.1 Terriglobales bacterium | reverse complement strand
TTGATTTCGCCGGCCAGTTCGATGAAGCGGGTGCGGAAATCGAACTCCTTCGCCTTCCAGGAAAGATAGAACGGGTCGACCGGAATGCAGTGTCCGCCGAGACCCGGCCCGGGATAAAACGCATGGAAGCCGAAAGGCTTGGTGGCGGCGGCATCGATGATCTCCCAAATGTTGAGGTCCATGCGCAGGCAGAGCATCTTGAGTTCGTTGACCAGCGCGATGTTGACGCAGCGGTAGATGTTCTCGAGCAACTTGGTCATCTCCGCGGCGGCGGGTGAGGAGACGGGAACGGTACGGCGAAAGATGGAGCCATAGAGCGCCGCTGCGATTGCGCTGGCCTGGGGATCGAGTCCGCCAATCACTTTCGGAATGTCGTGACGAGCCACCTGGGTGTTGCCGGGATCCTCGCGCTCGGGCGAGAACACGACCCAAATCTCGTTGTCGGCGGCGGCTCCGTTGCGGGATGCTTTCAGGCCGGCCTTGTTCTCCTTTTCGAGAATCGGAATCAGCACTTCTTCCGTGGTGCCCGGGTAGGTAGTGCTCTCGAGGATGACGATCTGACCAGCGCGCAGATAGGGCGCTACGGCGTGAGCGGTGTCGGTGATGTAGCTGAGGTCGGGCTCGTGATATTCGTTGAGGGGAGTGGGGACGCAGATGATGATCGCATCCATGGCGGTGATCTGCGAATAGTCGGACGTGGGTTTGAAGCCGTTGGATTTAGCCGCTGCGATCTCCGCGGGCGTGATGCGGACGATGTAGGTGCCTCCGTTCTCGAGGGTGTCGACTTTTCGCTGATCGATATCGAACCCGGTGACGGGGAATTTCTGCTCGCTGTAGAGCAAGGCCAGCGGCAATCCGACGTAGCCGAGTCCGATGATTCCGACCCGCGCCTGGCGCGCATCAATGCGGCTTTTCAAATCGGTAAAGAGGGAAGAAGCGGCGAGTTGAGTATTCATAGGGCAGAAATAATTCTAGCATTGGAGGCCGCACCTGAGCCGCGGAAACTGCGGTCCTCGCGCGATTTTGCTGGGCGGATGGCGATCTTGATTATTCCGGCAATCCAATTCGCCCGTGCGGTGGTTTCCTTAGTAACATGCAGAGTGCAGTAACCTGCGCCGCAGATGCGATTCTTCCGGCTACATATCGTGTCGTTGCTGGTCCTTGTCTTTATCGTGGCTGCGCTCGCGAGCCAGGCGGCGCGCTTTCTGGTGGTGGACGAACCGGAAAAGTCCGATGCCATCGTGGTGCTGGCTGGGGAGACCAAGGTCCGTCCGGCCCGCGCCCTGGAACTGCTGCGCCAGGGAGTGGCGCCCCGCGTGTTCATGGATGCTGAGACGCGAGACCTGATCTACGATCAGCGACTGACCGACATTGCGCAGAAATATGTGAACAGCCTTCCTGAAGCCAGCCGCATCGCGGTATGCCCGATCGTTGGATTTTCGACCTACGCTGAGGCCGACGACGTAAGCCGATGCCTGCAGTCGCTGGGCGCGCATCGGGTGCTGATCGTGACCTCCGAATTTCACACCCGTCGCGCCTTGATGATCTTTCGCCATCGCCTGCCGCAATATCAGTTCCGCGCGGCCGCGGCACGCAATCCGGCGCAATTCGGCGAGGCTTGGTGGACGAACCGCGAATGGGCAAAAGTCACTTTTGATGAGTGCTCGAAGATGCTGTGGTGGGAGGCGGTGGACCGGTGGCGGTAGTTGGTTCTCAGTTCTCGGTTCTCAGTTGCAAAAGAGAAGTGAACATGCCGGGCTGACTGTCGCGCCTCTCTGTCTTTTCCGAGAACTGAGAACCGAGAACTGAGAACTGGCTACTGGCAACTTTTTGGGTTCTGCGATATTTTGAAAGCTATCCCATTTCCAGCGGAGTTCTCCATGGCGCAAGTCACGATTACGGTGCGCAAGAATGGTCCTTTGCGCGTAGACGATCCCAACGGCGTTGTTGAAATGGTGGACGCCGATGGCAACAAGTACGATCTGACGGGCAAACCGGTGTTTTCCCTCTGCCGCTGCGGCGCTTCCGCCAATCGGCCTTTCTGCGATGGTACTCACAAGGTGGCCTTCCAGGCGCCGGATACGGCAATCAAAGTCGGATAGTGCGGGGTTTGCATCTGCGTAACGTTCTTCCGTCCGCGGAGACGTGGCAAACGGCGTCTCTACCGGTGGAGTGATACGCTGCCTCGCCAGAGGGCATTTTGTCGGACGAATTTGTGTCGTCGGAAGTGAAGAAAGAACGGGATCGCGCACTGGGGATGGGTGCGAGGGTCACGCGCCGGGATTTTCTGAACGGAGTCGCGCTCACGGTGGGAGCGGCCGCCGTTCATGGCATCGTTCCTCCTGAAATGTGGGCCGCGGCAGCCGCCGATCTGGAAGCCCAGAACGTCCCGGGTTACTATCCTCCAGCCAAGACCGGCCTGCGCGGCGACCACGCCGGGTCGTTCGAACCCATGCACAAAGTCGCCGACGGCGCTTTTTGGGGTGACGCTCCCAAGGCCGTGGACACCGGCGAATCCTACGATCTGGTCATTGTCGGCGGAGGGTTCAGCGGGCTGGCCGCAGCGCACTATTTCCGCAAGGCCGCGGGCGACAAAGCGCGCGTCCTGATTCTCGAGAACCACGATGACTTCGGCGGACACGCCAAGCGCAACGAATTCCGCGCGGGCGGCCGCACGATTTTGGGATTCGGCGGCACGTATTCCATTGAAAGCCCGGCGCCCTATAGCGCCGTTGCCAAGGTTCTGATCGAAGAACTCGGGATTGATGTGCCTTCGTATCACAAATATGTCAACAAAGATCTCTACCGTTCGTTGGGTCTGAAGCCGCGGATTTTCTTCGACCGGGAGACGTTTGGGGCCGACAAGCTGGTCGCGAATCCGGTGCATACCGGAGAAGATGAGAGCGGCCTCAGCGACGAGGGCAAATGGGGCTTACAAGATTTTCTGAAAGAAGCTCCGCTCTCGGCGAAAGCCAAGCAGGATTTTCAACGTCTGCTCACTGGGGATAAAGATTATTTCCCCGGTCTCAGCTCTGACGAGAAGAAGGCGCGCCTGGCGCGCATGAGCTATGCGAAATACCTGACCGACACGGCCGGAGTGAGCGACGAAATTGTGAAGTTGTTGCAGGCCTTCCCGCACCCTCTGTTCGGCGTGGGCATTGATGCGGTTGCCGCGCAAGACGCGTGGGGCTTGCAGTTGCCGGGATTCGAGGGCCTCAAACTCGATCCCACACCGGGCAAGGGGATGAACCGCGACGCCATTCACAACGACGAAGCGGAGAAATATTTCTTTCACCATCCCGACGGCGCGGCCACCATCGCCCGATTGCTGGTGCGCAAGCTGATCCCGGCGGCGCTACCGGGGAACTCGGCCACCGACGTGGTGCTGGCGAAAGCCGATTACGCGAAGCTCGACGAGCCGTCTTCTGCGATGCGCATCCGGCTGAACAGCACCGTGGTCAAGGTGAATCACCGGGGCGATCCCGCCTCCGCGAAGGAAGTGGAGGTCAGCTACTTTACCGAGAACAAGCTCAGGACGGTGCGCGCCGCAAACTGCATTCTGGCGTGCTGGCATGT
>JBEKFN010000404.1:0-3593 GCA_050013295.1 Terriglobales bacterium | reverse complement strand
TATCTGAATTCACGCGGCGTCCACCAGTTGATGTCCCTGAACGTCAACGCCCCACCGCCGGGCACACCGTACTCACCGAAGTCAAACATTCCAAACCCGGCGTTTGGCCCAATCTACCAGTACACTTCGGATGGAGTTTTCTGGCAGAACCAGTTGATCGCGAACTTCAACATCCGGGCAGGAGCGAAGCTCTCCCTGTTCGGTTACTACTCGCTGAACTATGCCAACAGCGACCCGATCGGTGGCGTAAGCTCAGGAGCGTTTGCAACCAACTTTCCGTCGAATCAGTACGATTTGAAAGTGGACTACGGGCGCGCTTCCTTTGCTATCCACGATCGGGTGTTCGTGGGGGGTACGATCGGGCTGCCGCGCGGGTTTCGCCTAAGTCCGTTTATGGTTGTCAATTCCGGCGCGCCCTACAACGTCACCGTGGGCCAGGACTTGAGCAACGACTCCCTCCTCAATGACCGTCCAAAGTTCGCGATCAATCCTTCGGGTTCCTGCCTGTCGCCGACGGTGGCTTGCCACTATGCGGTTCCGAGCACTTCCTACACTCCGATTCCCATCAACTACCTGACCGGCCCGTCCCTGTTCACCATGAACCTGCGCCTGGCAAAGACATTCGGCTTCGGCCCGGAGGTGGGCGGCAAAAGCGCAACGCCAGTAGGCGGTGGCGGTGGGGGAGGCGGCGGTCCGCGCGGTGGTGGCGGGGGTGGTGGCGGAGGCTTCGGACGCCCCGGAGGTGGCGGCAGCCCTTTTAATCTCGGACCGGGATCCAATCGACGCTACAACTTGTCGTTCAGCGTGAATGCGCGGAACGTTCTGAACCGGGTGAACCCGGCGCCGCCCATAGGGGTTCTAAGCTCACCGGATTTCGGAAAATCAATTGCTCTGGCGGGCGGGCCGTTCTCAAGCCCGGCGGCAAATCGAAAAATTGAATTGCAGGCACTGTTCAGCTTCTAAGGAAACTGCGCTAAGTCGAATAGTCGGCGTTGATCCGCACATACTCGGCGGTCAGGTCGGTGGTAAGAAATCGCACCGCGTGCCGGCCGCGCCCAAGCTGCACGCGAATATCGCAGACCGGCTGCGCGAGATTGCGATGAGCTTGCCGCTCGTTGAACGCGCAGGCGATTCCGTTGCGGCATACCTTCTGACTGCCAATGAAAATCTGCACGCGCGATGGATCGATGGGATCGATGGGCACGTCGCACCTGCCCACTGCCGCCAGAATGCGTCCCCAATTCGGATCGGCCCCAGCCCACGCGGTTTTTACGAGCATCGAGTGCGCAATCGTCCGCGCCACCAGCAACGCCTCTTCCCTGCTGCGCGCCTGTTCGACGAATAAACGGATCACGTGCTGCACGCCTTCACCGTCACTGACAATCTGCTCGGCGAGAGACTGGCACACTTCGGTCAGAGCCGCGGACAACTTCTTTCGGGTACGAACATCTCTCACCCGAGCACCGCTGGCGCCGCTGGCGAGCAGCAGCACGGTGTCGTTGGTGGAGGTGTCGCCGTCAATGGACATGCAATTTAACGAGTGGTCGCACGCTTCGCGCAGAAGAGGCTGCAGCTCCCGCGCGCTCGCACCCACATCGGTGAACAAATACACGAGCAAGGTCGCAAGCTGCGGATGAATCATGCCGGCGCCCTTCGCAATACCCAACACGGTGATTTCTGTTGAGCCTTCTGTCGACGAAGCGCGGAAGCGCACGGACGCAATCTTCGGCCGCGTGTCGGTGGTCACGATAGCGTGGGCGAACGCGCGGACGCCGCGCTGGCTCGCGGATCGCGCCGCAATAAGCTCCGGCAACTTGGCGCAGATGTTTTGCGCCGGCAGTCGAACTCCGATGATGCCGGTCGAAGAAGGAAAGATTTCTGCAGCGGGCACACCGAACAGCTTTCCGGCTTCGCGACAAACTCGTTGGCAGGCTTGAATGCCGTCGCGTCCAGTGGCGCAGTTGGCGTTGCCGGAGTTCACGACGACGGCGCGAACGCGGCCGCCCGTCGAAACGAGCGCCCGGCCAACTTCCACGGGAGCGGCGGCGACCCGGTTCTTGGTGAATAACGCGGCCGCGGTCGCGCCACCGCTGGCTTCCGCCAGAGCGAGGTCCGGCCGCCCGCTGACTTTAATGCCGGCAGCGACAGCTGAGAAAGAGAACCCGAGCGGCAAGCGAATTTTTTCCGGTGAACGGCGCAGCGAGGTCATGCCTGTATCTTCAACCAGTTCTTGGGCGGCGGCAAAATTGCAAACGCGGGCGCCTTGCCCAGGATCATCGCTACTTCGTCGCAGCGATAGAGCCTGGGGCACTGATAACAGTCTTTGTGGATCTTGTCGGGAAGATCCTCGTGATTAGCAAGGCTGAATCCCATGCGCGAGAAGAATTCCGGAATGCGCGTGAACAGGCATACGCAGCTGACTTTGTGCTTTTCCGCTTGCGCCAGCAGAGCCTTGACCAGCCGTCTGCCGCCACCGCGGCTCTGGCTCGAGGGATCGACGGTGATCGAACGAATCTCGGCCAGGTGCACGCCATAGAGGTGGAGAGCGCCACATCCAATAATGCGTCCATCATGTTCGAGGACGACAAAGTCGCGGACGTTCTCGCAAATCTCTGCCAGCGTGTGCGGCAAAAGAGTGCCGTCGCCGGAGTAGGCCGAGATCAGAGCGTGAATCTGCTCGGCATCGGGAAGGACCGCCTCACGCGTGCGCATGAGCGCCTTTGCGCCGCAGCGGAGCGGTTCTCTTTTCCCTGTGCTTGCGCTTTTGCGGGAACTCTGCATTTTTGTGCAACGCCGCGTCGAGGGCCTTGACCACCTGATCCACGTGCTTCTTCTGAATCAGGTAGGGGGGAAGAAAGCGCAGCACGGTCTCGTGCGTGCGATTGATGATTATCCCCTCCTGTAACAGTTGCCGGGCTACCGCCTTCGCCAGTTCGGGCGAGTCCACTTCCACGGCTTGCATCAGGCCTATGCCGCGAACTTCCCGAATCGACTGGTGCTTCCTGTCTTTCTTCAGACCCTCGAGCGCCGCGTGAAAATATTCGCCCAACGCACGCACGTGCTTTAGCAACTTTTTCTCTTCGCGCAGGAACTCGATGGCAACGGCGCAAGCCAGCGGGCCGCCGCCGAACGTGGTTCCGTGCATACCAGAATGCATGCACTTCGCAACCCGTTCCGTGGTGAGAATGGCGCCGAGCGGCAAGCCGCCAGCCAGCGGTTTGGCGACGGCGACCACGTCCGGCAGCACACCGTAGTACTGGTAGGCAAAGTGGCGTCCGGTGCGGCCGAGGCCGCACTGAATCTCGTCAAGCACGAGCAACGCGCCGCTGCGTTTGCTCAAGCGCCGAGCAAGTTCGAGAAACTCCGGAGTGACGGGGCGAATGCCGCCCTCTCCCTGAATGGTCTCGATGCACACGGCGCAGACGCTGGCATCGAATTTTCGTTGCAGATCGTCCAGGTCATTGAACTTGACGAAAGTCACGCCCGGCACGAGAGGAGCGAACGGGGCTCGATATTTCGGCTGACCGGTGGTGGCCAGCGCGCCAAAGGTGCGTCCATGAAAAGAGTTTTCCATGGCAAGAATGCGCGTCTTT
>JBEKFN010000403.1:0-3638 GCA_050013295.1 Terriglobales bacterium | reverse complement strand
AGCTTTGCGAGGATTCCTGTTCTGCCTGCTGTTGGCAGCCATGTAGGGCGCTATGTCGGAACTAAGCCTGGCGCAATCGTTCGTACTCGATCTGCCGCGGCAGAGCCAGCGCGCGCAGATCTCACAACGCATCGGAATCACCGATATCACGATCAGCTATCACCGGCCGCTGGTGAATGATCGCAAGGTTTGGGATGACCTGGTTCCCTACGGCAAGGTGTGGCGCGCGGGAGCCAATGAAAATACGACGATCACATTCAGCGATCCGGTCCTGATCGAAGGCAAGCCGCTCGACAAGGGATCTTACGGGCTGCATATGATCCCGAACGCCGATGAATGGACGATTATTTTTTCGAAAAACTCGACTTCCTGGGGCGCTTTCACCTACGAACAGGCGGAAGATGCGCTCCGCGTAACGGTGAAGCCCAAGGCCGCGGATATGCATAACGCACTGACCTACGACTTCGACCAGCTGCAACCGGATTCAGCGGTGGTTGAGCTGGAGTGGGAGAAGGTCGCGGTCCCCTTCAAGGTCGCGGTGGATGTGCACGGTGTGGTCGAGGCCAGCCTGAAGAAACAGCTTCGTAATCTTCCGCAGTACACGTGGATGAGCTGGGACGATGCGGCGAGTTACCTGCTCACCGAAAAGATCGCGTTAGATGATGCGCTGACCTATGCCAACAAGTCCATAGAAAACGAAGATCGTTACGATAACGAGCTAACCAAGTCGAAAGTCCTGACGGCGCTCAACCGCAAGGACGAAGCCGCGACCGCGCAGAAAAAGGCGCTCGAGATGGCCAGCCCGCTGCAAATTCATTTATACGCTCGTCAACTGCAAGGCGAAAAGCGCAGTGAGGAGGCCTTCGCGATCTTCCGCGAGAACGCGAAGAAACATCCAGACCAGTGGTTCGTGCATTCGGGACTGGCCCGGATGTACTGCGCACAGGGCAAGTTTGACGACGCCGCCAAGGAAATGAAGCTGGCGCTGGCGGGAGCTCCCGACAACCAGAAGAGCTATGTGGACGGACTGGTGAAGCGCCTGGAGGCGAAGCAGAACATCAATCAGTAAACATAGCCATGGGTGCCGCGTACCCCACACATTCGCGCTCTTTGCGAATGTGTGGGTGTGCGCAGCAACGCCGGGTGCCCCACACATTCGCGTTCTTTGCGAATGTGTGGGTGCCCGCAGCAACGCCACTCTTCAGGGTCTTTTGCCAGACCTTTCGCGCGGGCGGTGCCCCACTCCGTGATTTTTCATCACAAATCATCTGTGGACCCCATCACAGACACACCACCAATCCAATGCGACAATAGCCATCTGATTGGGGCAGTGTACGAGCGAGCCGTCTCCCCCAAACGGCTCTCGAAGCTGCCCCAAAGCCATTTCAGCGCTCTTCGACAAAAGTGGGATAAAGCGATAAGGGGCAGCGGCTCCCCGTAGTGAGAGCAACGCGAAATCGAGCTAAGTCCTTATTCCGGAATATTTTGAAAATAAGTCCTTCAGGCTCTATATTTTGGAGGCTCGATACCTCCTAACCCTATGATTCCAGAAGATAGGGGAGGGGTGGGGGGTGGTAAACACGGGTTAATACCTTCGGAGTTAACAGCAAAGAAAGTGGGACAAACTACCGGTTTTTGGTCTTTGAAGGGTCGCCATGTGATTCCCGATCCTCAAACATTGATGCGGCTAGCAATCACGCCGGTGCCTCTTTAATCACTACAACTTCCTTGCCCATGCGTCTACCAACTTCGACGACGGTCGCCAGCGTGTCGTCATCGGTTTCGAGCGCGCGCACTATTTCGAGCACTTTCATGTTGTGCACGGGGTTGAAAAAGCGCATGCCGACACACTGCTTGGCGCGATAAGTAGCGCTTGCGATCTCCGTCACGCTGAGCGAGCAAGTATTCGCGGCGAGAATGGTGGCGGGGCGGCAGAACTTGTCGAGCATGATGAAGATTTCGAGCTTCGATTCCATCTCGTCGGGAACGGCCTCGATGACAAGATCGGCCTGGCGCGCGGCTTCGTCGACCGAACCGGCATACTCCAGCCGGGAAAAAGCTGCGTCGGCGTCAGCGGCATCGACCTTGCCAAGTTTGACAGCATGGTCGAGACTGGCACGGATTTCCGTCTCAGCCTTGCGCAGCGCGTTCGGAAAGAGGTCTTCGAGAATGGTGTGATATCCGCCGAGAGCGGCAGCATGTGCAATGCCGCGACCCATGATGCCGGCGCCGATTACCGCAACCGTGCGGACTTCGGTCACTCTTTGCCCGCCTGCTCGAGGTGCTGAAGCACGCTCTCATAGCTGGGTTCGGACTTGCGGACATATTCGCCCAGGCGGGCGCACTCCTCAGGGGTCATCGCAGGGATGCTGGCGCTGATGCGGCGCAGGGTGGTGGCGATGTCGTCGATGTAATTCATCAGGCGGATAAGTTCTCCAGTTGCAGGCATGAAGGCTCCTTGCGTATTTCTGGCGCGCCAGCGTAATCGGAGGCTGCGGCCAGGGCAACTATTTATTGTTCAACAGACGGGCGGATTTAGCAAAGGCGGATTTGGTAAAGGAAGATAATAGGTCTATGCTGCGCCATCCGAGCCTGATCCCGCTTTCGCATCAACACCAGCACGCGCTAGCGCTCTGTGTGCGACTCGATCGGGCGCTGCGGCATGCGGGCACGGTCGATCTGGATCCGTGGCAACTGGAAGTGCACCAGCTTTATGCGGACGAAGTTCAATTCCATTTCGCAGCGGAAGAAAAGATTCTGTTTCCCGCCGCACGCCGTTTTTCCGAGCTCGTCGCGCTGGTGGAAGAACTCACGGGCGAACACGAACGCTTGCGGAAATACTTTGTCCACGCCGGACAGGGCACGATGGACCGAGGCGAACTGGCAACGTTCGTGGAGTTGCTCTCCGGGCACATCCGCAAGGAAGAACGACAACTGTTCGAGGCAATTCAAAAGCGGCTGCGGCCGGAAGATCTAAAGTCGCTGGGAAACGATTTGGCGCGTGCCTTGGAGGATGCGTTACAAGTATGCCGGCTCAGGCCGGGCACGAAGAGTTAGCCTTCAAGTTTGAAGCGCGTCTCGGCAAGACGATAAAGCCGCCGCCAGAGCAGGCGGTTGGTAGTAACTACCACGGCGGCCAAGGCAATCGTGCTGGCGAGCAGCAGATTGAAATTTTTGGCGTCGGTGGCCGCGGAAATCATGGCGCCGATACCCACGGTCGAGTAGATCTGGCCTTTGAGATGGGCATATTCAGCGACGATGCTGACGTTCCACGCGCCGCCTGAGGCTGTGATCATCCCGGTAACGAGAAAGGGAAAGATTCCGGGCAGGATCAGTTTCCGCCAACGCTGCCAGCCGCGGATGCCGAATACGTTGGCCGCTTCTTTCAAGTCGGTGGGAATGGCCATGGCGCCGGCGATCACGTTGAACAGGATGTACCACTGCGTGCCGAGCAGCAGCAGGACGATCGAGCCGAATCCCAGACCTCCGCCCAGGCGAATCAGAACCAGCAATACAACCGGAAACACCGCCGTGGCCGGAACCGAAGCGGCAATCTGCGCGAGCGGTTGAGCGATGCGCGCGAGGCGCGGGTTGAATCCGATGGCGACGCCGGCCGGGATCGTCCAGAGTGCGCCCAG
>JBEKFN010000402.1:0-3643 GCA_050013295.1 Terriglobales bacterium | reverse complement strand
GAGGAAGAAGGCGGCAAGGATGGGAATGTCGGAACGGCGCTCGCGCAAGGGAGGGAGGGAGATAGTGACGACGTTGAGGCGGAAATAGAGATCCTTGCGGAAGGTTCCTTTCTGGTATTCGGCGTCGAGATCGCGGTTGGTGGCGGCCATGATGCGCACGTCCACTTTGACCTTTAGATTGCTGCCTACGGGGCGGACTTCTTTCTCCTGGAGGAAGCGCAGGAGCTTGGCTTGCATTTCGAGAGGAAGTTCGCCGACTTCGTCGAAAAAAATGGTTCCGGTATCGGCGGATTGCAGCAAGCCCTGCTTGGAGCGAAGAGCGCCGGTGAAGGCGCCTTTTTCATAGCCGAACAATTCGCTCTCGATGAGGGTGGGGACGAGCGATCCGCAGTCGACGGCGACAAAGGGGCGGGAGGCCATGGTTCCGCGAAAGTGAAGGGCGCGGGCGACGAGTTCTTTGCCGGTTCCGCTTTCTCCGGAAATGAGGACCGGGGTGCGGGTGTCTTTGAGGCGGGAGATGAGGCGCAGAACATTCTGAATACCGGTGGAATTGCCAATGATGCCGTGGAGCGAGGTCTCGGTTTCGGAGCGTTCGCGGAGATAGAGATTCTCTTCGACCAGGCGGACCTTGTCGGCCATGCGGCGTAGGAAAAGGCGCAGGTCGTCGAGCGGAGCGAAGGGCTTGGCAATGTAATCGTAGGCGCCGAGTTTCATGGCCTGAACCGCTGTTTCGACCGACCCGTGTCCGGTCATGACGGCGACTTCGATGCGGGGGTAGGTGCGCCTTGCTTGCTCCAGGAATTCGAGGCCGGACATGCGCGGCATGACCATATCGGTGAGCACCATGTGCACGGGCTGCTCCTCGAGCAGGGCGAGGGCGGCGTCACCGCTCTCGGCTTCGAGGCAGGAGAAGCCGAGCGACTCGCCCACGGTCATGCAGAGGCGGCGGATGGTCTGCTCGTCGTCGACGATCAACAATCGGATGCGGAAATCGTCCTTGGTTAAATTCTGCTTGGTCGAATTCTGCTTGGTCAAATTCTGCGTCGTCAGATTCTCAGTCATGATTCGGCCTTGCCCATGGTCTGTTCAACCACGGAAATAAGATCTTGCACTCGAAACGGCTTTTCCACGCAGGGCGCGCCGGTGCGGCGCAAGGTGGCGGCCGTTTCGTGGTTGGCGATATCGCCGGTGATAAAAACCACGCGGGAGGCGAGTTCCGGGCGATGGGTGGCGATCCAGGCATGGACTTGGGCGCCATCTACGCCTCCGGGGGTGCGCATATCGGAGACGACGCCGTGAAAGTCGCCGGTCTCGAGCAGGCGCAGGGCGTCGGCGCCGGATTCGGTAGAAACGACGGCATAGCCGTGACCCTCTAGAACGGCGCGCACTAATGCCATGACGGCCGGTTCATCTTCAATCAGAAGGACGGGGGCACGGGCGGATTTCGTTTCTGGCTTAGTTCCTGGCTTGGTTCCTGACTGCGTTCCTGACGAGGTCATTTTGGTTGCACTCCTGCAACGGCTCCAAAGGATGCCTCCTCGGCGGCCACCGGGAGGCGGACGATGAAGGTTGCTCCTTCAGAGTCCAGGTTGTTGTGACAGATGATTTCTCCGCCATGTTCGCGGACAATACCATAGCAAATACTGAGGCCCAAACCGGTGCCCTGGCCAACGTCTTTGGTGGTAAAGAAAGGATCAAAGATTTTTTCGGGATCGGCGATGCCCATGCCGTTATCGCGAAAAGAAATTTCGACGAATCCGTCGTCGCGGGCGCTCCCGATCTCAATGCGAGCGGGCCGCCCGGTTTCGCGGACGGCGTCGTAAGCATTGTTCAGGATGTTAAGAAACACCTGCTGCAGTTGGTGGAAATCTCCGACAACCGGGGGCAGGAACTCGTCGAGATGCTCGATCACCTGAATGCCGTGACTGATGAAGTCGTAAGAACGCAAGTGGACGGTGCGTTGCAGGATGGAGTTGAGCTGAACCGAGAGGCGCTGCGGCGGCATCTGGCGGGCAAAGCTGAGCAGGTTTTGCACGATCTGCTTGGTGCGTTGCGCTTCCTGGAGAATGACGCGCAGATCGCGGCGCGCGCTTTCCGTGACCTCGGGGTTGGCCAGCAAGAGGTCGGTGAATCCGAGGATGGCGGTGAGGGGATTGTTGACTTCGTGGGCGACGCCGGAGACCAGTTGTCCGACGGCCGCCATCTTTTCGGCGTGCAGCAGCTTGGAGCGCAGCATGGCGGAGTCGGTGACGTCGCTCATGACGACTACGATGCTGCCGACGCGGCCGTTTTCGCCGATGATGGGGCTCAAATTGACGGAGAACTGGGCGCTGACGCCGTCGCCGCGAAGCAGGGGCAGATCGAAGTTATCGACCTGTTGGCCGGCCTCCACGGCGGCGAGGGCTTCGCGGAGCGCGGTGCGGCGCGGCGGGGCGCACAGGTCGGGCAAGCGATGCCCGAGGATCTGGTTCTGCTGAAAACCGAGACCGCTCCAGCGCCGGTTGGCGTAATTGATGACGCCGTCGGTGTCGGTGAGCAGAATCAGGCTCTGGGTATGACTAAGGATTTTGCTGGAGAAATCGCGCTCTTTCTGCAGATCGGTTTGCGATTGGCGGAGGCCGCTAATATCGAGCATGAGGCCGCGGTACTGCAGGATGCTGCCGGACTGGTCGCGCACCGCGAAACAGTTCATGAAAACGTGAACCGGCGATCCATCCTTGCGGCGGAAGATTTCTTCCTGATTGTGCAGTCCGCCCTGGCGCTCGAACAGTTCCGCCAGTTCCTCCCGGCGCTGGGGAGAAAAATAGACCTGGGTGGGAATGTCGAGTTGAATGACCTCTTCGCGGCTGCTGTAGCCGAGCATGCGAACCAGCGCGTCGTTGACTTCCACGAAGCGACCTTGGGGCGTGGAGAAGAAAATTCCTTCCTGAATGTTGTCGAACAGTTCGCGATAGCGGCGCTCGGCTTCGCGGCGGTCGGTGATGTCCTTGAGCACGTGCACGGTTTGCAGCTGCTGGGCGCCGCTCGTTCCTGTTTCGCCCCGGCCCATCGCGCCAAACCCGCGCGACGGGGTCGTGGGAATGGCGGCATGAATGCGGGAGGTTGAAATCAGGTAAGTGCGTTCGAGCACGGGATGCACGTATTCGTCGAGACCTTCGCCGGTGCGGCAGAAGGGACAGGAGAGCGGCGCCGCGCCGGTGGAAAGAGTTTCGAGCGCCCGCATGTTGATGCCGATCAACTGTTCGGGAGGGATGCCGACGAAGTCAGCCAGGGAGCGATTGACGCGGAGAATATTGTGCTGCTCGTCATGGACCACGATGAAGTCGCTGATGGCATCGAAGACTTCCAGCCAGTGGCGGTTGGCCTGGTGCATGCGGGTGAACAGGAGGGCGTTCTCGAGAGCGATGCTGGCATGGCCGGCGATGGCGCGCAGCAGTTGGCGATCTTCGATGGCGGGCGGGGCGCCACGGTCGGCGAGACAGAGAACGCCGACGAGTTCGCCCGATGAGCCGGCCAGCCGGACCAGGGTGCAATCGGTCCATTCGAGACTGGAGGCGAGAGCGGGACCCAGGATATCGCTCGCCGGGGCGAAGGCGACATCGGCGGAATATTTCGGCAGAGCCGCGGTGAGCGCCTGACTGAA
>JBEKFN010000401.1:0-3686 GCA_050013295.1 Terriglobales bacterium | reverse complement strand
GTGCACACGCCGGTGCGCAAGTGCAACTACACCGTCGAACCGGCGCGTTTGGGACAGATCACCGATTACGACAAGCTGACGGTCGAGGTCTGGACCAACGGTTCGATCACTCCCGGCGATGCGCTCGGCCTCTCCGCGAAGCTGCTGAAGGATCACATGAATATCTTCATCAACTTCGAAGAAGAAATTGAGACGGCGGCGGCGAGCGAAGAGCGCAGGCCCGAGATCAAGAACGAGAACCTGAACCGTTCGGTCGAGGAACTCGAACTCTCGGTGCGCAGCTATAACTGCCTGAAGAACGCCAACATTCAGTCGATCGGCGAACTGGTGCAGAAAACCGAAGCCGAGATGCTGAAGACGAAAAATTTTGGACGGAAGTCGCTGAACGAAATCAAGGAGATCCTCAACTCGATGGGTCTGAGCCTGGGCATGAAGATCGACGAACACGGCAACGCCGTGCCCGGGCCGACTTCGAACCAGGTGCTGCCCGCGTCGGCGTACGGCGATAACGATTTATAGAGCATTGAGTCATTGGGGCATTGAGTCATTGAATCATTGAATGACTCAATGACTCAATCATTCAATGATTCAATGGGGTAATCCATGCGTCACAAAGTCGCAGGCTACAAGTTAGGACGAACCACCTCGCATCGGCGCGCCATGCTGCGCAACATGGTCACTTCGATCATCATGGAAGAGCGCATTGAGACGACCGTGATCAAGGCGAAGGCGGTGCGTCCGCAGGTCGAGAAGATGATCACCCTGGGAAAGCAGGGCGATCTGGCGGCGCGGCGGCAGGCGGCGTCCTATTTGATGACGGATGAAGCCGTCCGCAAACTGTTCGATACCGTGGCTCCGCGCTTCGGCGACCGCAAGGGCGGATATCTGCGGATCGTGCGCACCGCCTGGCGCAAGGGCGATGGCGCCGAAAAGGCGTTCATCGAACTCCTGGGCAGCGAGCAGGTGATCGACGAAAAGCGCCAGAAGCGAGCCGAAATCCGCGCCAAACGCGCCGAGGAAAACCGCAAGGCGATGGAACATGCCGACGAAGAAGCACAGGCGCAGAAGGACATGGCCGCGAATGAGGCTGAGGGTAAGACTGAGGGCAGCGACAAGAAAGAGTAATCGCCGCCCAGTCTCACATTGGCAACGGAACATTTTCAAAAGGCACGAAGGGCGTCCGGAAACGGACGCCCTTTTTGGTGGGGCCGCCGTCGCCGATCGCGTTTGGAGTTCGGGGGAATTGGTGGGATTATTGGCGCTAGCCAATGAGGAGGTACTACATGGCAGAAAAGATGTCAGAAGGAACCAGGGCCGTGATAGTCAACGCCGCGATAGTCGCGGGTTTGATTTGGTGCTACTTCAGGGAATACTCGCTAGAGATAATCCTGATCTCAGGCTTGCTGTTAATTGTATTTGCAAACATCCTCATGTACCTCAAGCGGAGAAATTCAAAACAGCCCACTACCAGGAGTTAACTCCATTTGCCTGATCGCGTACGCCCTCCCTACAATAGAAGTTTCATCCAAAATCCTATGATCCATTTTCCAGTACCCGAAGCCCTCACATTCGATGACGTATTACTCCTGCCGGCGCATTCCGGAGTCGTGCCCGCCAACACCAACACGCAGACTCAGCTCTCGCGCAACATTCGGCTGAACATCCCCATCATCAGCGCTGCCATGGACACGGTGACCGAGTCGCACATGGCGATTGCCATGGCGCAGCAGGGAGGCCTCGGCATTATTCACCGCAACCTGACGATTGACCAGCAAGCCAATGAGGTCGACAAGGTGAAGCGGTCGGAGAGCGGCATGATCGTCGATCCGGTGACCATGTCGCCGGATGCCAAGGTTTCCGATGCGCTGGATGTCATGCAAAAGTACAAAATTTCAGGCGTGCCGATCACCCTGAAGGATGGAAAACTGGTCGGCATTCTGACCAATCGCGATCTGCGCTTCGAGACGCGCTTCGACATTCCGATCAGCAAGGTGATGACCAAGGACAACCTGATCACCGTCCCCGTCGGAACCACGCTGGAGCAAGCCGAAGAGATCCTGCACGAGCACCGCGTCGAAAAGCTGCTCGTCGTCGACGACAAGTACAACCTGAAGGGCCTCATCACGGTTAAAGACATCCAGAAGAAACTTAAGTATCCGGGCGCTGCCAAGGACGATAAAGGACGCTTGCGCGTCAGCGCTGCCATTGGCGCCACCGGCGACTTCCTGGAACGCGCCCACGAACTGGCGAAGGCGAAAGTCGACGTGCTGGCCATTGACAGTGCGCATGGGCATTCCACGCTCGTGCTCGCAGCGGTCAAAAAAGTGAAAGCGATGTTGCCGGAGGTGGAACTGATTGCCGGCAACGTCGCGACCTTCGATGGCGCCTGCGACCTGGTGCGCGCCGGAGTCGATGGGGTTAAAGTCGGCATCGGGCCGGGCTCGATCTGCACCACGCGCATCGTAACCGGCGTGGGTGTTCCGCAGATCACGGCGATTGCGGAGGCGGCGCGGGCCACGCGCGACGCGGGCGTCCCAGTGATTGCCGACGGCGGCATCAAGTATTCCGGCGATATCAGCAAGGCGCTGGCAGCGGGCGCTTCCGCGGTCATGATCGGATCGATGTTTGCGGGAACGGATGAAAGCCCGGGCGAACAGATTCTGTATCAGGGCCGCACCTTCAAGGCGTATCGCGGCATGGGGTCGCTCGGAGCGATGGCGGCGGGCTCGAGCGAGCGCTATTTCCAGAACTCGGATGGAGATGCGTCGACGGCAGCGCCAATGACGATGACGGGCGAAGACTCGAACCGCCTGGGTAAGCTGGTGCCGGAGGGAATCGAAGGCCGCGTGCCCTATCGCGGTTCGGTGGCGATGATCGTGCACCAGATGGTGGGCGGGCTGAAGTCGGGCATGGGTTATTGCGGATGCCAGACGGTGGCCGAACTGCAGCAGAAGGCGCGCTTCGTGCGCATCAGCGCCGCTGGCCTGCGCGAAAGCCACGTGCACGACGTCATGATCACGCGCGAAGCTCCGAACTACGCGGCGGAGTGAGAGAATACTTCCATTTGACGACCCACTTGACGACCGATTTGACCGCGTCTCGTCCCAACCTTGTACGCGCCTGGTGGCCGGCGATCGTCTGGATCGGCCTCATTGCGTTTGAGTCCACCGATTTTTTCTCGTCAGAGCATACCGGCAGTATTCTGTATACGTTGTTGACGCGCCTGTTCGGCCAGATCAATTTCTATGACTTTCTCATCTTTCATCACTATCTGCGCAAGACCGGACACGTTGTCGGGTACGGCATGTTGAGCCTTCTGCTGCTGCGTGGCTGGCGGGCAACGTTTGGTCAAGCTCAGGCATTATTGTGGCGGACGTCACTGCTGTCATGGCTGGGGACCGCTTTCGTCGCGTCGATGGATGAATGGCACCAGAGCTACATTCCATCGCGAAGCGGCACCTGGCGGGACGCCGTGCTCGATAGCGTGGCGGGTTTGCTGTTTCTGCTGGTCGCGTATTTCTGGTTGCGCCGGTCTGAGGGGACAGAGCAGACCGCCTGAAACAGCAGGAAACTCGGGTATCGTATTAGGGCATCGCGTTGGCTTTGCGACTGACGATGCCGTAGTTTTGGTACGGAAAATAAGTCTATATATCCCAAAGCCTTCGGGGAAACTAGCGGTGCTCCCG
>JBEKFN010000400.1:0-3688 GCA_050013295.1 Terriglobales bacterium | reverse complement strand
AGCGAATGTGGATCTGATGCTGGGAGAATATCGCAAACTCGATCCGGGCCCAGTCGAGGAGTACATCTTTTTCGATCATCCTAGCGGCCGCACGCGCATTACCGCCGCCATGCGCTGGAAGGCGGAGCACCCACAGTCCGCATCCCCGGAGGAGGTGGCGAGACCAATCTTCAACTCCCAATAGAACGCTACCCAGGATGGAGCCGATTCCAATCAGGCACGGCATTGATGCCCACGGCCGTTCGGGAGTCAGACCCACCCGGCACTGCCGAAAAACAGGCCGTAAGCGCCCATGACCCGAGTTGTGAGCGCTATGGCGATGTTACAACAACTGACCGTTAGCGGTACGATTCAGTGCATTTCCATCGTCTCCCGCTTCACGGACAAATCCGGCCTACAATGTAAACTCTAGACCCAATCTCACATCGGAGGAAATAACGATGGGACACTACATTACGCTGATCCGATACACGCAGCAGGGCGCTGCGAAAATTAAGGAAAGCCCGACGCGGCTGGACGCGGCCAAGAAAGCCGCCGAGGCAGTTGGCGGAAAGATCCACGCCTGGTACCTGACCATGGGAAAGTATGATGCCGTAATTGTCTCTGAGTTTCCCAACGACGAGGCGAGCGCGAAATTCATGCTGTCCACGGGCTCATTGGGCAACATCACCACGCAAACCATGAAAGCCTTTACCGAAGCAGAATACCGCAAAATCGTCGGTTCTCTGTGAGCGTATCGCAGGAACAGAGCGGTGATCCTGGCGGGATCACCGCTTTTTAGCACGAAGATAGAACCTTACGAGATCGTCTGCGCTGTACTTCGGAAAGCACTCGCTGGTTCTTTTCGTCGTTTCGTCCAAACACCGCGACGGCAGCCCCCGGCTTCGGCCAATCCGACCGCAATGCCGCGACCAATTCCGCCATCACCACCAGTCAGTCCCGCCTGGCTGAGGACCCGCCAGACGCTGGTGGGGCTCACCGCCGCAATATCGGCATCCAGCATCATGAACGTCAGCCGCCGGTAGCCTTCCAGCGGGTTCTTCAGATGGAAGCCGATGATAGCCTGCTCCTCCCAATCCTCCAGCCAGAAATCGCGGGGAACCCAGCCGTTGTGCTCATTCACCTTCCCGTAGCGTTCCCGCCAGTCATAGAACTTGCTGGCGGCGATGTCGAGCCACCCGATGAAGCGCCCGGTGCCGATCTCGGTCTTTTCCGACCAGCGCCGGACGAAATCCACGATCTGGTCCCGCGTATCGTGCGGAACCCAGAGCCTGGTCAGAGTTCCCCAATCTCTTTTTTTAGCGCGACATGCTCCGCCATCAGTTCCGCCAGAACTTCGTCCTTCGTCTGGATCTTCTTCTCCAGATAGACGATGCGCTCCTGCTCGGCTGAATGGTTCGGCCGTGCCTTCTGCTCGAAGGCAGCTGCCCCGTTCTCGAAGAACTCCTTCTGCCAGCGGTAGAAGACCGTGGGCTGTAAGCCCAGCTCATCGCAAAGCTTCGAGATGGGCTCCTTGTCCAGCAAATGCCGCCTCAGGATGGCGACTTTCTATTCCGGCGTGTAGTGCTTCCGTTGCTTCTTCATACGTTCTCTCCATTACTTTACTGGGAGAACGCCTTCTCCATTTCCAGCTGAACCGGAACGCTAAGACATTGCTATAACTTCACTTAACGTAAGAAATAAACGCTGACATCCAGAATCAGCCCCTTGCGCTCACTGTCTTGGGCCCCCCGGCGCCAGCGCTTGAAATCTTTCTAGGATCTCCTCCTCGTTTCCGCTACTTCTTGAGTGCCACGGTATTGTCCTTGCCAGCCAGTGCGGCCTTGGCTCCGTCTGTCAGCAGCCGGGCTTCGTTCACCTTCTTCAGCGTGTACGAAGGAGCATGGACGCCCCACGATCCATCCTTCTGAATGGCGGTGATGATGTCCTCCGCCTGGATAGCCATCACCTGAACCTGGGCCCTCTGTGCCGTGGAAAGCCGCGATTTGGGGATTTCGGCATTGATGTTGGCCAGTGCGGCCTTGACCGCTGCCACACCCTCTTTCACCGGATTCTGCCAAGCCATGACCTTGTCGTAGATCATGCGCTGGTTGGTAAACTGTAGTTCCTTCGGTTGTGAGGACTGTACTGCGCTGTGGCAGCCTCCGGCGTTAATGACCGTGCCATCCATATAACTCGTGCGTCCGCAGGACCACATCAGATCAATGTATGGCTTACCGTCTTTCTTGGTCAGGCGCCAGGACCCGTCTTTATAGTTGCGGTCTTGACCTTCCGGAGGATTGAGTGTCTTCTCGTCCGGGCTCACCAGGATGCGCCAGATGTGCGCCGCGCGGGCGGTATCGAACCCGCCGAAGTCCGGCATCTGAATGGTGGCGAAGTTTTCGCAGCTCATCATTGTCGGCATGTGGCAACTCGTACACTTATTGCCGCCATGGATTTCATTCTGGGCGAAAAATGCTGCCTGGTCGGAATGGCAGTCCTGGCACTGTTTCTTCAGGCCGGTCACGGTATAGCTGTCTTTCCAATTATTCGCGGTGACCTCGTGCGGATCGTGGCACGTACTGCAGCGGATGCCATTTTCATAGTGAGCGGTGTTGTAGCCTTGCGAACCCTCCGTGCCACAAGCCGGGGTTTTGGTCTTGAAGAATGCAGTGAAGGGATGCTCCGGATCCTTCTTCGCCTGCTCCTGATTCCAGGCAAAGCGCTGATGGCAGCGCTCGCAGTCGGAAGGCATCCCAGCCCCACGTGCTCCATAGAGATGAGCGCCGGCGCCGTGGCACTCCTCGCAGGTGATGCCCTTGCTGATGGTGTGCTTGCGTAATTCCTCGGGATGGCCGAGCGCGGCGATCAACTCTCCATCGCTCTTGAAATCAAACTTGAATGTATGGCAGATCTCGCAATACGCCGTGGCGGGCTGGAAAAGCATCGACTTGCGGTTCTTGGCGCCGTACGAAGTCATACCCCACACCTTGGAACCGTTGTCGCCGAAATCCTCAAGTTTGGTGGGAAAGCCGGGCACAAACGTGGCAATCTTCTGGACCACCTCGGGAGTGAGCGATTCCGCCCAGGTTCGGGAACTCTGGTTGCCGCCGGCCACCAGGGTTCCGGTTCCGTCTTTCAGCAGGCCGCCCTCGACGTGGTAGGTGCCCCGCACCAGCCATGCGTCGATGAAGCCATATTTTGTTCGCGGAGTACCGATGATGGCGTAAACAGAGTCGGCTGTGATGCCTTCGGGCAGCACCCCCGCTTGGCTGCCCCAAAGTCCCTTGTTCAGATCCTTGCCAGGCACTTCTTCCATCTCATCAGGGAAGCGAACTACCTTCGCATGCCGGGACCGCACCCACTTTTCATATTGCGCCGGGTGGCATTCGCCACACTTCTTGGGTCCGACAAACTTGTTCGGCAAGTCCAGGATCGACTCCATTCCCAGCCGGTAGGTCATCGATACCTGGCGATTGTTTTGCTTCGCGTAGTCCTTGCCGCCACCCTCTTCGACGAACTCTTCGTCGCGATCGCTGATGTGATATTTACCGATCATGCGCCCGTCTTTTTCGTACTTGAACATGGGGTGGTTCTTCAGCAGGTAATCGTAGAACGGCTTTTCTTGCTCCACATAGCCTTCCAAGGTTCGTGGTGTGATTGAGTCGCCGGGAGTAATCTGTGTTTTCTGAGTTGCGGTTGCTTTCGG
>JBEKFN010000399.1:0-3701 GCA_050013295.1 Terriglobales bacterium | reverse complement strand
TTCGTTCGTGCCCATGGATCGCTTCGTAGGCGGCCAGGATCGCGGCGCGCCGGGTGGTGACCGCGGGCTTCGCGCGGCGCCCGAGCGACTCCCAGTAATCCACGCAGGGTTTGATTCCCGCGATGCCTTCGTGGTTCAGCGTTCCCCACTCCCAACAGTTAGGAATGCTGTTGGTGTTGGGCCGGACTTTATACGGATGCAAGCGCTTCAGGTGCTCGCGCTTGCCGTAGAGAACGCCCAGGTGCGGACCGAAAAATTTGTAAGTCGAACAAACCAGAAAATCGCAGTCGAGGGCGCGCACGTCAATCGCTCCGTGCGGGGCATAGTGGACGGCATCGATGTAACTCAGCGCTCCCGCTTGCCGCGCCAGTCGCACGACTTCTGCGACGTCGTTGATTGTGCCCACCGCATTCGACGCATAACCAACGGCCACGAGCCGCGTGGGCTTCCCAATTTTTGCCGCCAGGTCGCGCATGTCGAGCGTGCAATCGGCCTGATTGAACTTCACCGCGCGGATGACTGCGCCTTTTTCTTCCAGCGCTTTCCACGGCGAAAAATTGGCGTCGTGGTCGAGCAGCGTGAGCACGATCTCGTCGCCGGGGCCGAGTTCGCGCCCAATCGCGCGGCTCATCGCGAAAGTCAGCGACGTCATATTCGCGCCGAAAACGATTTCATCGGCATCGCAATTGAGGAAATCTCCCATCGCCGCGCGCGCTTCCGCGACCATGCGGTCGGTGTTGCGGCTGGTTTGGTAAGCGCCGCCGGAGTTGGCATTGTTGCGGGCCAGATAATCCGCGATGGCGTCAATCACCCGCTGCGGCACCTGCGTGCCGCCGGGGCCGTCCAGAAAGACGGCAGGATGCCCGTTGACAGTTTGCGCGAGCGCCGGGAACTGGGAGCGAACCCAGGCGAGATCGAACATGGTAGATGCAGAGGAAGAAGAAGTCTGTTCAGCGATGGGCATAGCAGACATTCTAATTCGGGCCCGCGCCGCGTCGGCGGGAACTTTCGCTCGCGGTGGTTTAACGCGCGGGTAAAACCGTTCGGAGGGGCGCGGTTACGCGACGCGTTCGTTGGAATTAGGATTGGGTTGCTTGCCCTTTCCTTTGTTGGCGGCGTCCAACCGGATGCGCGTGACTCGTGCCGTTCCCTTGACTAAATCGCCGGTGGCGCGTGTCCCATCTCCTGCCATCACCGAACCTGCGGCGAGGGCGAAGCGCAAGGCGTCCGCTTGGTCCTCAAAATACAAAATGACTTGTCCTGACATAGGTACCTCTCCCTGAGTCTGACCCCGAAAACCCGGCTTGGAGCGAGCGCGGGCACATCTGAGAAAGATCAAATTAAGACGCAGGTGGCGCTGCAATTAACGACTGGTGGCGGTAACTCCAATTTCTATTCCAATGATTGTCGGGGAATGCCTTCGCCGGTGATAGTGCTATTGTTGGTTCCCGGCCAGGGGCGGGATTTGGGGGGTGTGCGGGCAGGATTTATTTTTTTGCGCGTCGCCTATCCGTCGACAACCATCTAAGCGTAAAATCGTCTGAAAGCAATTGGGTCGGGATCATCACATCGGGGCGGCATGCTGAGGGTATCGGCAAATCGGGGCGTCTTCGTCAGAGCTGTGTGCGTGCTCTCGGTTGCCTTGGTGTGTGTGATGGGCACGGTGCAGGCGACCCACTCGCATTCCGAGAACTCGACCACATCCCGACACACCTGCTCGATTTGCGCGACAGCTCATGCCGGACTTAGTACCCAGACGCCTGCCTCCGCGCCGATTTTGGTTACGGCGGTCCTGGCGATTCTGGTGGCGGAAGTTTCCCCGATCTTCCGTCCCGTCACCACCCAGTTTATTCGTCCTCCACCTGCGTCCTGATCCCGCCCCCAACTCAAATAAGTATTTCCCGGGACCGCGAGCTTCGATCTTCAGGCTTTGACCTGTGATCTTCGATCTTTGATCTGTGATCGGACTCGCTCGAATACTCATTCTTGGAGGAATCATGCATTCTTTTTACAAGAGTCGGCTGGCGGCGGCTATGGTTGCCGTTGCTGTGGTGTTGAGTGCTGGGACTGTGAATTCGCAATCGGGCGGAAGTTCGGGATCGATAAGCGGTAGCATCCTGGACCCTTCGGGCGCGGTAGTTGCGAATGCGAAGGTTGAAATTCATCAGGCGGTCAGCGGCTATGACCGAACGACCACAACAGACAGTAAGGGGAATTTCAATTTCACGAACGTGCCGTTCAATCCGTATCACATGACGGTAACGGCCGAGGGGTTCGCTCAATATGCGCAGGATGTGGAAGTCCGGTCGGTGGTGCCCGCGACTGTGAAAGTAAGTTTGACGGTGGCCGGCAGCACCGACACGGTGACGGTCGAGTCTGCGGGAGATCTGGTGGAAAACGATCCCACCTTCCACTCCGACATCGACAAGGAGTTGTTCGACAAAATGCCCTTGGAAAGCGCGTCGTCGTCGCTGAGTTCGCTGGTTACTCTCTCTACGCCGGGAATCGCTGCCGATTCCAATGGGCTCTTCCACGGGCTCGGCGACCACGCGGAGAATTCGTTCAACGTCGACGGCCAACCCGACACTGACCAGCATAGTAAGGTCTTTTCCAACCAGATCCCGCTCGATTCGATCCAATCGATGGAAGTCATATCGGGCGCGCCGCCCGCGGAATATGGAGGCAAGACCAGCGTGGTGATTGTGGCAGCCACGCGCTCGGGCCAGGGCATAACCACACCGCATGGCAGCGTGACCGCTTCCTACGGATCATTCGGAACATCCGACGTGGCAGCCGATCTTGCTTATGGCGGTAAGAACTGGGGAAACTTCATCTCCGTCGGCGGTTTGAACACCGGCCGGTTCCTCGATCCGCCCGAATTCGCGGTGATACACGACAAGGGCAACGAAGAGAACCTGTTCGATCGCGTGGACTTTCAACTCTCCGCCGCCGATTCGATTCACCTGAACTTCGGCTACAGCCGGAGCTGGTTTCAGACGCCGAATTCCTTGGATGCCGAAAACGCGACGCCCTGGAGTGGACTCGACGGGGTGGATGCGCAAGACGTCAACAACTATGGAGGTATAGCTCCCAACGGTGTTACCGTCGGAGCGACCGATCAACGCTCCAAGATTGGGACCTTTAACATTGCCCCTTCGTGGACGCGCCTTATAAGTACGAATTCCGTATTCACTTTGGGTGCCTTTGTACGGCGCGACGATTACAACTACTACCCCAGCAGCGATCCTTTCGCCGACCTCGGGGCGCCGAGTCTGCAGAGGCAGTCCGTGGGGCAGAACCGGACGCTCACCAACACGGGGCTTCGATCCGACATTTCCTATGTCAAAGGGATCAACAACATCAAGGCCGGAGTTACCTACGAGAAAACATTTCTCAATGAAAACGACACTGTCGGGATCGTCGATCCAACCTACAACGCGCCCTGCGTAACGTTCTCCACGGATCAGAATCAATATGTCGCGTCGGGGAAGCCGGGGATCAACGATCCCGCGCAGTGCACCGGCATCTACCAGCCAAATACTGGCCTTAACACGGACCCGCCCATCCCGGCCAACCCGAACGCGCCCGGTTCCACTCTTTACCCTTATTTCAATCCGACCCTGGCTCCCTACGACTTGACCCGCGGCGGAAGCCCATACACTTTCAATGGCCACACGGACGTGAAGGAGCTTGCGCTCTAC
>JBEKFN010000398.1:0-3724 GCA_050013295.1 Terriglobales bacterium | reverse complement strand
TTCGATCTTGAGGGACTCGTCATCTACGACGATCCCGCGTTTAGCGCGGAGCCGATGATCCGCGCGCAGGAAGTTTCCGCCGCCATCCGGTTTCGTTCTCTGCTCCGCGGGCGACTCGAGATCGCCACCCTGAGCGCAACCGAGCCCAGCATCAACCTGGTGCGCAATGATCAGGGCCGGTGGAACCTGGCGAGCCTGATCGAGCGCAACGCGCAAATTCCCGCGGCTCCGACCGGAAAACCCGCCTCCGAGCGGCGCCCGGCATTCCCCTATCTCGAAGCCGGCCATGCTCGCGTCAATTTCAAGATTGGGCAGACGAAGAAATCCTACGCTCTTATGGATGCCGATGTGGCGCTCTGGCAGGACTCCGAGAATTCATGGGCCGCGCGCATCAAGGCCGAGCCCGTGCGCACCGATTTTAATCTCACCGATACCGGGCTCGTCCAGATCAACGCCACGTGGCAGCGCGCTCAGAGTTTACGTTTGACCCCGGTGCAACTCACCGTGCAATGGCAGAATGGGCAACTGGGACAGATCACGAAGTTGCTAAGCGGAAGAGACCGGGGATGGCGCGGCGGAGTAAGTTTCACGGCGAAGTTATCGGGCACTCCGGAGGCGCTGCAGATCGAAAGCGAGACCGCAATCGAAGGTTTCCACCGCTACGACATTGCGGGCAGCGAGAACGTGCGCCTCGGAACCGCTTGCTCGGGACAGTACAACGCGATCACCAGCACACTTGCCGACCTGCTGTGCGAATCGCCAGTAAGTGACGGGACCCTCCGCCTGCGCGGAACTTTTGACCTGACCGCGCAACTACGTACCTACGATCTGACGCTCGAGGCCGAGAAGGTGCCGCTGAACTCCGTGGTGCGATTGCTGCGCCAGGCGAAAAAGCAGATCCCCGGCGATCTCACGGCGAGTGGATTGCTGAATGCGGAGTTCCGTGCCACGCGCAGCGCTCCCGAGGACGGTGGAGCGATGGGCGCCTCGCCCGTCCAACCGGGCGGTGATGCCCGGCTCTCCACCGCGCGGCACGGTCTCTTGACGAAATGGACTGGTAACGGCTCGGCGACCAACGTGCGCCTCTCGTCAAGTGCCGAGAACGCGGGGGAGGATGAGGTTGCCTTCGGCACGATTCCACTGGCCCTGGTTTCACGGGCAAAGGTTTCACCGACCATGGTTTCACGGACCCATGGTGGCCGCCGATTCGCAGCAGGCCAAGCACCGCCAACAAAAGAAGAAAAAGACCCGGAGCCCGCTGAAACTCACCTGCGGATTGGGCCGGTCGCACTTTCCATGAACGCCTCCCCGCCGGTGAACGCCGGCGGGTGGGTGTCCGCTGCCGGCTATCGCTTTTTTCTGCTTGGAGACATGGAACTGAAAGACCTGTTCCGCCTGGAGAACGTGCTCGCCTTGCCGGTGACGCGCCCACCGGCGGAAGGGTCGGCCAAGTTAGATGTGAGCGTCTCCGGTCCCTGGCAGGGATTTGCCGCTCCCACCATCCTGGGGACCGCTCAATTGCGCAACGTGCGCGCCGAGATGCGCGGCCTGAACATGCCGATCGAGATTAGCTCAGCAACCATGACTCTCGCGCCTGACGCAGTGTTGATGCAGAAGATTTCCGCCCGCACAGGCAGCACTCATTGGAACGGCGCAGTTACGGCACCCCGGCATTGCGCCTCGCCAAGCATAGTTCCGAGCTCCGTTCCAGGCTCCCTTCCGAACTGTGTCTTTCAGTTCGACCTCGCAGCCGACCAGCTTTCGATTGAAGATCTCACCGCATGGTTTACGCCGCATCCTGCCAAACGTCCCTGGTACCGCATCTTGAATTCCAATTCCAATCAGCCGCTGGGCCCTTCGCCACTGCTCGCAATTCAGTCGCACGGAAACCTGCATGTTGACCAGTTCGGATTGAAGAAAGTACTCGTGACCCAGGTTGCGACACAAGTGAACCTGGATCGAGGCAAGATCACACTAACCGTTCTGCGCGCGCAACTGCTGCAGGGCACGCATCAGGGGAACTGGACCATTGATCTGTCGAAGCATGACATGTCGAAACAAGATCTGTCGAAAGATGACATGTCGAGTCATGCTCTGTCGACTTCCGATGCATCCACCGACGACGCGTCCACGCCGAACGTGCGGTACCACGGCGCCGGCACGTTGAACGACATTGCGCTGGCGCAGGTGGGCACGTTGATGAACGATGCCTGGATTGCCGGAACGGTCGACGGGAATTTCGATATCGAAGGATCCGGAGACAGCTTTCGTGAGCTACGGGCGCAGTCCGGCAAACTGCAGTTCGTAATGAGGAACGGGAGTCTGCCGCATATTGAAATTCCGGGCTCGCCCGTGCCTCTGCCGGTTCACCGGCTTACGGGGGAACTCCATCTGAAGAAAGGTGTTTGGGAGCTCTCCGCCGGCAGACTGGAATCGCGCGACGGCATTTATCGGGTAAGTGGGACCGATTCTCCAAGCAGCGGGCTTGACTTGGTTTTGGCCCGTGGTGACGAGCAATCGTGGACGCTCACCGGGACGCTCGCCAAGCCGCACCTCACGCCAGGCAGTCGAACCGTAGCCAAACGTACGGACGAAAACGTAAAGACCGTCAAACCGTAAAATAATTCGTCAGCCGCGCGGGCGGCCAATCCGCGGGTGGCGAACGTACGTACCCAGAATAATCCAGAGCCCAAGCACGAGCCACTCCCAACCAGAAAAGCTTCCCGGCACAAATGGCACAAACTTCATCAGTACCATCGCCAAACCGACCAACGCCCCCAGCAGAGCGATCAGGCGGTCGGCGATTCGGGGCTTCATCCAGAGATAGGCGGCGCACACCGCAAACCATCCGGTAGCCGAAGCGACCGATCCGACCTCGGAGATCGGAACCAGAATCGCGCTGCCGAGAAACATGCACAAAGCCGTGGCGACGCCAACCCAAACGACCGCCGCGGCAGGGGTCTGATTCCTGGGATGCACGCTGGCCAGTCGCGCATCCACCAACCCGCGGCGCCCCATGGCGAACAACAAGCGGCTGGCGGCGATGAAATTTCCGTTGAATACTTTGAATAGCGAAAGCAACGCGGCACTCAGAATGATGCTCACGATCCAGCGCGAGCCGACTGCATGTTCGAAAGCGACCGCAGTCATGAATGGCGCGCCGGTCAGCGAACGCCACGGCGCCACGAAGCCCACCGCCGCGATCACAACGATGTAGAACACGGCGCCGACGACGATCGCCGCAAGGATGGCGCGAGAGAATCCCAGGGCGCGAAATTGTGGATTGGCTTCCTCGGCGGCCTTAGTCACCGATTCATATCCCGTCATGTAGTACGGGACGATCTGTAGCACCAGCAAAATGGAAACAAACGGAGTGTGCGTGAACAGGGGCGGAAAATTCGCGGGCGATCCGCGGGTAACGCCGATGGTAACGAAGACCACAAAAAGCGCCAGCGTGCCGAACGTGGTCCAGTTTTGAAAGGTGGCGCTCAGCCGGATGCCACGATAGTTCACCACTGTGACCAGCGCCGTGAGCGCGAGCCCGATGGCCAGGTGCGGCAAGTAAACCGGTTTTCCCGCCACGCGGTATAACTCGATGGAATCGAGCGCGGGAAAAATGTAACCGATGATGCGGCCCACAGCCACGGCCTCCCACGGACAGACAATGAAGTAAGCCAACATCATCATCCATCCTGTAAAGAAGCTGACCGAACGCGGAAAAACT
>JBEKFN010000397.1:0-3755 GCA_050013295.1 Terriglobales bacterium | reverse complement strand
GGTTCGACTCCCCCTCCCGGCACCATAGTCCAACCGTCCGATCGACTAACTCTCCACAAGCCGACTGCGAGGGACTCCGGGCGGTCACACCTAGGGCTAGCCATCACCCGCCCATTGGGCGTAGTCGCGGCCAATGGCCACGCGAATATGGCGATCTGCCCCGACAAGGTTGTTCGTAGGGTCGAATGCAACCCAGCCTAACCTCAACCCATGCGTGCGACGCTCCCTCCAGGGAGCGGTCCTTCTCTTCCTCGGCATCGCGGTGAAACAGGTAGCCGCTCACATAGCGGCAGGACATGGAGTGAACGCACCAGCGCCATCATGATGTGAGCGAAGTCCTGACAAACTCCCTGGCGCGTTCGCAGCGCTTCGTCAATTGGCGAATCCACCTTTGTGCTGCTGGACACGTAGGCAAACACTTTGTAGATGCCTTCGTTTAACTCCTCCAGCAACTCGAGGGGACTGCTGCGTCGCTCGCACTTGAGTTCCGCCGCAAGGTTTCCGAGTGCTGCACTGGCTCGGGCGAACTCGCTGGGCAACAACATTTCCCAATAGTCGTCAACTTGGCAGCCTGCTCTGTCCCCACGCGAAAAATGGCGACTCCCCGTAGCTCGCCCCGATCGCTAAGCGGAAACAATCCGGCAATAGCCATCTTTCCTGCTCTGTCATCTGCTTGACGAAAGCGGGATGCTGCTTCATCGCGTCGATAAACTGCGGCGCGTTAGGGTTCCAATTGTCGCCGCGCTTCATCAGACAATCGTGTACTGCTCCATTCCGGGAGGCTCGGCTGGATTGTGAATGGTGCTCGGGTCGATGAGCCACGGCCCATGCACGTTGGCGGACAGCCGACCTGCTTTGACCGCCGGATCGATTCTAATCGCCTTGGAGCACCCACACTGCCGGATGCAGGCGCGACGTTATCAGGCCGTTCTTCTGGAAGGCATCGCGTCCACCGGCGGTTCGGTTTCGCTGATCCACTCCCACACGCGCCGGCCCCGGTCGTTGTTCCGGCTGCGAGCTTCGCCATAATCCACCAGACGATTCAAAACGGTTGTGACCGAGGCCAGCGGGTCCTTGTGCCGCGCCAAAATTGCCGGAGCATATCGTTCCAGTTCCGCGCAAACCTCGCGCGCTCCCAGCGGACGCTGGACTTCCATCAACACCCTTCGGCAAGCCTTGGTGAAGCCGGGCTGGCGGCCATTGGGCTTGCGGTCGATCAGTTCCAGCAAATCGTCGCCGAGCACCTGGTCACCGAAAAGATTCGCCAATCCCGCGATCGTCTGCTTCACCGTGCCAATGCGCTTCATAATCTCGGCACGCTGCCGCATAAGCTGGAGGAGTTCTTCGTGCGCAGCCTTCACCACCTGTTGCGCCGAAATGCTATTGGCCTGAACATTGATCGCGTGCAAGCCACCACCGCTATTCTTACCAACTTCCATAAACGCCTCCTCCAGAAAACAAACAACGACGAGGATCCCTCGATTCTCGTCTTCTAATACGGCAAAGGACCCTCTGAAGTTCCATTGGGAGTTGGACTCGTGTGCAGCGGAAAGGTCATCGGAGAAAAAGAGTGGGTGTGGCGCGGACACTCCTGTCCGCGGCCCTTGGCGGTGCCGGCCGAAGACGAAGGGCTTCGGATCAGGGCATCGCTTTAGCGGTGCCGAAGTTTATTCGAAATCAGACGCCCCTTTAGGGGCTGGACATCTTTGCGCAACCGTCTACCCCATCACGGTAGTGTGCTCCGGCCGGATTTTGTAAAGCACGCGAACCTCTCCCGGCTGCGCGTACGGATACTTGTCGACTCCCAGGTACTTCTTCGCCATCTTGTCGATGTGTTGGGCGGCGCCGTCTTCGGTAATCTCAACCACGGTGCCGCGGATCTCCAGATAGCGATAGGGATTGTCGGGATCGACAATAGCCAGCGCAACTCGCGGATCGCGGCGCACATTGCGATCCTTCTGGCGTCCGCGCGCCGAGTTGAAGATGACGTGCTGGCCGTCGAAGTCGCACCAGACGGGAGTGACCTGCGGCCGTCCGTCGGGCATGAGGGTGCCCAAACTGGCAAAAGCCCGCTTCTGGAAAAGGTCTGCGTATTTTTCAGGAATCACGTTGGACATTGCTGGCTCCTGTATCGATTTATTTCCGAATGATCCATTGCCGCTCCGATTATAGATGCCGGAAGCACAACGATGGCACATCGTTCTCTCTTCTCCGTCGCCGGAACCTGGACCCGACTTCACAAACAATTCTTTGAAGGGCGGCTTCACAGGCTGCGGAAAAACTCGGGTTTTGATTTTGTTTTGAAGGGGCGCGGCTTCAGCCGCGCCGTTTCGAGCCAGTTAAATCGGGGCTTTAGCCCCTGAGGGGATCTGTATCCCCTCCTGCAAAACCATATATGAAACACGCTCGAGTAAACTGGAAGCCCTTTTCGGAGAGTCCAATTTTATGCGGATGACATCAACCCCGGCAAAAGAATCGGCGCGAATATTCTGTTTATGGTTCGTCTTACTATTCCTCGCCGCCAGCCCACTTCTGGCGCAGCAGGCCGCCGTCGAACCTCCGCCCACCGTCGTCTTCATGACCGATTTCGGCGTCGCGGACGATTCGGTTGCCCTCTGCAAGGGCGTCATGTATGGCATCGCGCCCAATCTCCGCATTGTCGATCTCACGCATCAGGTAAACGCTTTTTCAATTCGCGACGGAGCTCGTTTCCTGTTCGGCACGGCGCCCTACTTCCCGGTCGCAACGGTATTTGTGGCGGTCGTCGATCCCGGCGTCGGCAGTTCGCGCAAGGCTGTGGTGGTGAAATCCAAGCGCGGGCAATTCTTCGTGCTGCCCGACAACGGCCTGATGACGATGGTCGAGGACCGCGATGGCATCGAAAGCATTCGCGAGATCACCAACCCCGATTGGATGGTCGGCGCAAAAATTTCCTCCACCTTCCATGGCCGGGATATTTTCTCTCCCGTCGGCGCTCACATCGCCCGCGGCGACGACTGGACCCAGGTCGGACCCCCGGTCAAGGAGTTAGTCCGCCTCGATCTGAAGCCCGCAAGACTCGACGACAAAGGTCTAAGCGGAGAGGTGATCGCCCTGGACGGCCCGTTCGGCAGCCTGATCACGAACATCAGCGCCGAAGATTTTCTAAAGCTCGGCTATCAGCGCGGCGACAAGTTGAAGGTCACGATCGCGGGACGCGAACTCGAGCTGCCGTTCGTCAACACGTTCAGCGATGTGCCCCTCAAACAGCCCTTGCTGTTCATAGATTCGCGCGGACGAGCCAGCTTTGCCCTAAACCAGGCAAGCTTCGCAGCGGCCTACAAGATAGATCCGCCGCAACCGGTGTTCATCCCCTGCAAGCGCCACTGAGCGCGGCTTGGCTCATGTGGGGACGGGCGCCCTCGCCCGTCCTCCAAGCCGAGCGAAGCTCGGCCCGAACCGGACAATCCCTAGCCCGCCTTCTGCAACTCCGCTGCAATCCGAGGCAGCACAGCCCGCAGCAGCGCAATGAGTTGCCCCATCACTCGCCGTCCCACTTCGAGCACTTCTTCGTGGACGAGCGCCCGATCGAGAATGCCGGCGGCCATATTCGTCACGCATGAGATTGCCAAGACGTTCATCCCCATGTGCCGCGCGGCGATTGCTTCCGGGACGGTAGACATGCCCACCAGATCGGCGCCGATGGTGCGCAAGTAGCGAATCTCCGCTGGAGTTTCGTAACTCGGCCCGGCCAGCGCCGCATAGACACCCTCGCG
>JBEKFN010000396.1:0-3785 GCA_050013295.1 Terriglobales bacterium | reverse complement strand
CAGACCCTGGGGATGCCGCTCACCATCTCCGCCGACCTGGTGGTTCTGTCCGCGGGCATTCATCCGCATGAAGACAACCGCAAGATCGCGCAGTTCCTCAAGGTTCCGCTCAACAGCGAGGGGTTCTTCCTCGAAGCCCACATGAAACTGCGCCCCGTAGACTTCATGACGGACGGCGTCTTCTTGTGTGGACTGGCGCATTCTCCCAAGACCATCCAGGAATCCATTCTCCAGGCTCAAGCTGCAGTCGCCAGAGCCGCCAGCATCCTCGCGCGCGACACGATTGAGCTGGAAGCCAATATATCGCAGGTCGTTGACGAGAGCTGCGACGGGTGCGCCTACTGCGTGGACACCTGTCCCTACAAAGCGATCACCATGGTCGAGTACAAGTGGCAGGGGGCGATCAAGAAGGTCGTCGAAACCAGCGACTCTACCTGCAAGGGCTGTGGCTGCTGCCAGGCTACGTGTCCGAAGAAAGGCATCTTTATTCGTGGATTTACCCTCGATCAGATCGAGGCCCAGATCCATGCTGCTTTGGGAGTAGCGTGATGGGAGTAGCGTGATGGAAGACAACTTTCAACCCTTGATCATCGCCCTGTGTTGCAACTGGTGCTCCTACGCCGGCGCAGACCTGGCGGGCGTTTCCCGGACCCAATACCCGCCCAGCATCCGCATCGTCCGCGTCATGTGCTCGGGAATGGTGCACCCCAACCTGGTGATTGATGCGTTCACCAAGGGGGCCGACGGCGTCCTCATCTGCGGCTGCCATCCCGGAGATTGTCACTATCAGGAGGGCAATTACAAAACCGAAAAACGCGCCGACGCCATCAAGCTGATGCTCGCCGATTTCGGCATCGAGGAAGACCGCTTTCGCCTGGAATGGGTTTCAGCGGCCGAAGGGCCGAGGTTTGGGCAGGTTGTGCGGGAGTTCACCGAGCAAGTGAAAAAGCTGGGGGTCAGCCCGTACAGGTCCTAAGAGAAGCTGCTGGCCTCGTTTTTTTGATCGCAGCCCAAGAAAGAAAAGAAAGGAGTACTGCCGCTCACCGGAACCACGCCGTCACGGAGGAATTGGAGGAAGCACTGGAAGAGCAATCCCCGGCAGCTTTGCCGAGGGTTCCCGATGTCCCACTGCAACCCGAGGCTGGAGCGGAACCCCGTTTCTGATGCCTGCGGGCTACATCGAAGAAGCTGGAGGGCCGGTTAAGGCAGGTGGCAAAATTCCTGCCAGTACCCGCACCTTCTGCTCGGAAGGAGTTTTGTGATGCCGACGATAAGTGCTCCAACCCGCATTAAACTGCACAACATTCTGTTTGCCACTGACTTCTCGTCATCGGCGCAAGTAGGTCTGTCTCATTCCGCGGACCTGGCTCGCCGTTACGGTGCTGTGTTGTACACCGTCCACGTGCTGCCTCATATGCCATTTGTCGAATCTGCACAGCCGGATCCCGAGCAAGCCAGGTTGTCAGCAAATCAACAACTGCCTGCCCTGATTAACTCTGCGTCGTTGAAGGATGTCGAACACCAGGAACTGATTGAGCAAGGCGAAGTTGCGGAAGTGCTCTCGCAACTGGTCCGCAAGCATGCCATTGACCTCATCGTAATCGGCACCGGCGGCCGCAAAGGGCCAGGGAAATTGCTGCTGGGCTCGGTAGCAGAGGAGGTCTTCCGCAATGCCGAGTGCCCCGTGCTTACGGTGGGTCCGCACGCCACCCGCTGGGGGAGCGATGGCAACCTGCAGCACATTCTGTTTGCCACTGACTTTGAGCCAGAGTCCTTGCACGGTCTGCCCTACGCCCTATCTTTGGCGGAGGAGAATCGGGCCCGTCTGACCTTCCTGCATGCGTCGCCGTTTCCTCTCACTCTGCCGGAGTTTCGGCCCGAGGATCCGAAAGAGAGGCTGGCTTACTGGAAGGATCGACTCCGCGCCTTGATTCCTAAAGGAACACAGCTCTGGCATGAGCCCGAGTACATGGTGCAATTTGGTCCCCCGGCAGAAATAATATCGAGAATTGCCGCGCAATCGGTCGACATGATCGTCCTCGGCGTGAAACGGAAACGGCCGACGACTTTGACCAAGCATCTGGGCGCGGGAGTAGCGTACAAAGTAGCCTGCGACGCACCCTGCCCGGTACTTTCGGTGGGTGCCCGGCACCAGATCTAACGAGTAAGGCAAATGTTCGATGAGCAAAAAGACGATATTTCAACACTAGACGTATTACTAGCGAAATAAGGAGAATTCACACATGGCATCAAACACTCTTACCATCACCGATAATCGCACCTCCACAAACTACAACCTGCCGATTGAGAATGGCACGATCCGGGCCATGGACTTGCGCAAGATCAAGACCGGCCCTGACGACTTTGGGCTCATGACCTACGATCCCGCGTTCATGAATACTGCGTCCTGCCGCAGCAGCATCACTTTTATTGACGGCGACCGCGGCATCCTTCGCTACCGAGGCTACCCCATCGAAGTGCTCGCCGAACATTGCACCTTCCTCGAGGTTGCCTACCTGTTGCTGTTCGGCGACCTGCCCGCTCCGAGCGATCTGGCAACCTGGGTCGACCAGATCACCCATCACACCATGTTGCATGAAAGCACCAAGAAGTTCATGGAAGGCTTCCGTTACAATGCCCATCCCATGTCCATGCTGGTCAGCTCAGTTGCAGCTTTGTCCTCCGTCTACCCCGAGGCGAGGGAGGTTCACAATCCCGCCAACCGGCTGCACCAGATCCAACGGCTCATCGGCAAGATGCCGTCCATCGCGGCTATGTCGTACCGGCACAGTCTCGGCTTCCCCTACGTTTACCCGGACAACGATCTCAGCTATCCGGAAAATTTCATGAACATGTTGTGGAGGATGGTCGAGCCGAAGTACGTGGCCAATCCAGCCATCGCCCGCGCCTTGGACATTCTCTTCATTCTGCATGCCGACCACGAGCAGAACTGCAGCACCAACGCCATGCGGGCCGTCGGCAGTTCGCAGGCCGATCCGTATCTGGCAACCGCCGCCGCGGCCGCTGCCTTGGCCGGACCTCTGCACGGCGGAGCCAATGAAGCCGTACTCACCATGCTCGACGAAATCGGCTCCAAAGCGAATATCCCCGCCTACATCAAGAGCGTGAAAGAAGGGCACGGCAAGTTGATGGGCTTTGGCCACCGCGTCTATAAGAACTACGATCCGCGCGCCAAGATCATCAAGTGGACGGCGGAGAAAGTATTCGCGGTGACGGGCGGAAATCCCAAACTTGACATCGCGCTGGAACTGGAGCGCATCGCCCTTGAGGATGAGTATTTCGTCACCCGCAAGCTGTATCCGAACGTAGACTTTTACTCGGGGATCATCTATCAGGCCATGGGCTTCAGACCGGAAATGTTTACCGTGCTGTTTGCCATCCCGCGCACCTCAGGCTGGCTGGCGCAATGGCAGGAACTGGTCACTGATCCGGAGCAGAAGATCGCGCGTCCGCGGCAGGTCTATACCGGACACGACGTGCGGCAGTTTGTGCCGCCGGAGAAACGCGCGTCGGTACTGGCCGCGCGGTAGACCGTGGCGCCTGGGGGTACGTGGCAGACTTCGGTCACCGGCAGCTCCAGGCTTCGCGTCCATCCTAAGTCTGACGAATGCCCCGCCCAAGCTTGGGCGGGGCGCTCGCCGTTCATTCAGTAACGGGCCCCTCTTGCCCTGGGGGTGCGGAAGAAGTATTTTCTGCGCCGCAGTCTGGCCAACGGCCACAGCTGAAAACAAATCCAGTTATCGTAGCGCTGAAGAACTGGGTCG
>JBEKFN010000395.1:0-3793 GCA_050013295.1 Terriglobales bacterium | reverse complement strand
TGCCCACATCTCAGCGACAGGGGTTGGTGTATATGTTCGCCGGAACAAGGAAACATCTGGACGCAGGAGTTCTCCCTCTCTGGAATGCAGTCTTCTGCCTGGATTGCGAGGTCATCAGCAGCAGTCGAGGTGACGAATGCGTCGCGTGCAAAAGCCGCTCACTCGTGAGCCTAGCTCGGATGCTCGGGGGTAGTTTGCTCGCGCATAAGGCACAACACTTTCAAGAATGGGAAAGTGGGTTGTTCGACATCGCAATTACGATTGAATTGCAGCAGATGCACGCCAAAGACTTGAGCACCACCGTTGAGAGATTAACCAGTGTGATTGGCTCGAAGCTCGCACGAGACCGAGCGTCATTCCACATCAATGTGAAGCCGGCAGTAGACAAACTCGACCTACAGCCCTCGCTTTGCTTCCCAGAACGGGATGCCGCATAGAGCATTGCTATCACGCAGGGTCGAGCGGAACTTTCACTTCTTGCCGAAGATTTTCTTTCGGTTATGGACTGGTTGTTGTTAACAGGGCGATAGCGCTCATTGAGAATTTCCAGGCGAATCGCTTCATTTCCCTGTGAGCGTAAACTTCGCCGCGGATTTCGGGTAGCGCAACGCTTTAGCGTTGCGATCACCAGTTTGTTCTCAGGTCCGGCTGTAGCCGCTGCGGTCAGACTGCGGCGCCGAAAAATCCTCTTTCCCAGCGTCGGCCTTTGAGAGCGCCCATCAGGCCGCCTTTGCCGAAAGATCCCCGATGTCATCGAGCAGCACTTTCTCATGCCCGTCGGCGTTCACCTTTTCGTATACCTTGCGGATCACGCCCTTGGGATCAACCACGAAAGTGGTTCGCTCCCAGAGCTTCATCCCCTTCCATTCTATCTGTCCGAGGCCGAGCGCCTTCATCAGGCTGGAATCGGTGTCGGAGAGCAAGTCGATGGTGAAAGCGAACTTGTTGCAGAAGTTTTTATGCGAGGCAACATCGTCGGCGCTCACGCCAATGACTTTGATCCCGGCAGCGTCGAAATCAGCCTTGGTCGCCGTAAACGATTTGCCCTGGATGGTGCAGGTGGGCGTGTCGTCTTTCGGATAAAAGTAGACAACGAGCCAGTGTCCGGCAAAGTCGGAAAGCTTGCTGATCTTGCCGTCCTGGTCGGGAAGCGAAAAATTCGGAAATGGATTGCCAGCGGAAAGCATAGGAAGTTCCTTTCTAAGGTTGTGGTGTAACTTTGCGTGAGCTCTAAGCCTTGAGCCAGAATTGGCTTCCCTGGGTACCCCCGTGTCCCCTGTGGTTCAAGCTTCTAATTCTCAACCACAATGGACACAGGGGAAACCTTCTGACTTCGGCCCAGCTAAGAGCCAAGAGCTAACCGCCAAGAGCTGTCGTCACGCGGCCTGCATCGCTTTCTTGGCGCGTTCTTCCATCTCCTTCTGGGACAAGTCTTCCTTGTGCGTCGCGACCGACCAGAAATGTCCGAATGGGTCTTGGATGAAGCCGGAGCGATCTCCGTAGAACTGGTCCTCGACCGGCTTCAGGATCTTCGCTCCCTCCGCGACCGCCTTTGCGACGACTTTATCGCAATCGGGGAGGTACACCAGCAGGCTCACTGGAGACGCGCCGATACTCTCGGCGCTGCGGTAGCCCATGCTGGGGTTTTCGTCGGCCAGCATAATGTGCGAGTCGCCTATCTTCAGCTCGGCATGGCCGACCTTGCCGTCGGGGCCAGCCATCCGCATGACTTCGGTCGCCCCGAAAACGTTCTTGTAATACTCAATCGCTTTCGCGGCGCCCTTGATAACGAGGTAAGGCGTAACGGTGTTGTATCCCTTGGGAATGTAGCTGACTTTTTTCATAATTTTTCTCCTCATGGTGTTCCGCTCTGGTGTTCCACTCAAAGATGAGGCTGAGGGTTGAGGTCTAAGCGCGCAGACGAGCCCCCACGGGCCGCGTCGTTCCCCAATGAGAACACAAGTTGGCAGGAGGCTCAAGGCCGAACTTTTGTGCCCCGGGGCGCCCGCGCTGGAATCCCACTCCTCGCAAAGTGCGCAATAAGTACGAGAACGGTGTGACCAGCCACGCCGCCGTCAGCCCCTGTCACAGCGGGGCCAAAAGAGCCCTTGAACGTGGACCCGTTAGTACCATGACGAAAGTAATGCGCGAAAGGCTTTAAGCCATTGAAACTCATCCTGGGACCCTGCACACTGCCTAGGGAAGCTACACAAAAACATGCAAACTCCCCCACAAGCCACCATGGCTCGCCGGCGCAGCGACCGCCTGCCGATTGCGTTTCCCGTGGTGGCCTCGGGGATTGACCCCTCCGGCAAGCGTTTCCGGGTGAAAACCAAGACGACCGCGGTCAGCCTCTACGGCTGCTGTCTGCCTCTCCCGCGATTGCTGCAGCCCGACCAGGAGATTTCCTTACGCCGGGTTGGCTCCAAAGAACAGGCCATAGGCCGCGTGGTGGCGCCGTTAGGACCGCAGGCCAAAGGATTCCTCTACGGAGTTGGCATGGACCAGTCGTGCGAAACCCTGTGGGGCGTCCGCTTCTCCTCTTCATTTTACGAAAAGCTGTTGGACACCATGTATGACGGCGTCTATTTCGTAAACCGGGATCGCAAGATGACGTACTGGAATGCGGGCGCCGAGAGGCTGTCTGGGTATAGCTGTGCGGACGCCATCGGAAAGCACTGTTTCGACAACTTCCTGGCGCACGTGGATGAGACGGGAAAACCGCTGTGCACCAGCGGATGTCCGCTCAGCGCCGCGATGGCCGACGGGCAAGCCAGAGAAGCCGAGATCTACCTCCGGCACAAGGACGGTCATCGCGTGCCGATTAGTGTGCGCGTCCTGCCCATGCGGAATAGTGCGGGTGACATTGTAGGAGCGGTGGAGGTTTTCAGTGACTCCACCGCCAAGCGGCGAGCCGAAAAACGAGTCGGCGAACTGGAGCACTTGGCCTTCCGCGATGCCCTGACCAACCTGCCGAATCGGCGATACCTGGAACTGAAGTTAGCGCAGGCCTTGCAGGATCATCATCAGTTTGGCCGGGAGTGCGGCCTGCTGCTCTTCGACCTTGACCACTTCAAGCTAGTCAATGACGCCCACGGTCACGAAGCAGGCGATGCCGTGCTGAAAGCGGTCGCGGAAACCCTGGTGCAGAGCCTGCGCACTGTGGACCTTGTCGGCCGTTTGGGTGGGGAGGAGTTTCTGGTCTTGATGCCGGACGTGCAAGCTATGGTCTTAGGCGATCTGGCCGAACGCTGCCGGCTCCTGATCGCGCAGTCGTCGGTCGCACACGGCGCCACCCGGGTGTCGGTCACGGCATCCATCGGCGCTACCCTGCTGAACCACACCGATTCCGCGGCAACCGCAATTCGCAGAGCGGACGAGCTGATGTACCAGAGCAAGCGCTCCGGTAGGAACCGCACCACCGCGGGGTAAATCAAATTCCGCCGATTGGTTCGTCTATTCTCCGCATCTATGAAGTTCCAAATCTCGAAGAGATCGCCGGTAGCTTGCGGCGTGAACGGATACTGGCTCATCAGCGCGGCTGATCGCCGGGGCGGTTGCGCTTAAGTTCGGCGAGCCTCGAACGTACTTCGTCGGGATCGAGTAACTCGCCGCGCTGGGCGGCGGCGTAGCCTTCGCTGATCTTGGCTCGAATGTCGGCGCGATTCGCGGCTAACCAAGCTTCCTGTTCATGGAGCATCGAAACCGCTTGCTGACGGTTTCGTAGGGTCCGCGCTGGACGTCCTGTTTAATCAACTCCTCAAGTTCGGGCCGAAGGCGTATTTCCATGGGG
>JBEKFN010000394.1:0-3795 GCA_050013295.1 Terriglobales bacterium | reverse complement strand
TGCATGCGGTAGCGGATCAACTCCGCCACCGTGAGCATTTTCATTTCATGGGTGCGGCAGAACTCGATCAGGTCGGGCACGCGCGCCATGGTGCCATCGTCTTTCATGATTTCGCAGATGATGCCGGCCGGGACCATGCCGGCTAGGCGGGCCAGATCCACGGAGGCTTCGGTTTGGCCGGCGCGCACCAGCACTCCGCCCTTGCGGGCCCGCAGCGGGAAGACGTGCCCTGGCCGCGCCAGATCTGAGGGGCGCGTTGCCGGATCGATTGCCGTTTTGATGGTATGCGCGCGATCGTAGGCCGAGATTCCGGTGGTTACGCCATAGCGGGCGTCAATCGCTTCGCAAAAAGCGGTCCCGTATTGCGAGGTGTTCTCGCTGGTCATGGGACCCAGGTGCAGGTGGTCGAGCCGTTCTTCGGTCATGGCCAGGCAGACGAGGCCGCGTCCGTGCTTGGCCATGAAGTTGATGGCTTCGGGAGTAACTTTCTCGGCGGCCAGGGTGAGATCGCCTTCATTCTCGCGATCCTCGTCGTCAACCACTACGATCATTCGTCCGGCGCGGATCTCTTCGATCGCGGTGGCAACATCGGTAAAGGGGAGATTAGAAGTCATAAGCGCGATTCTTGCTGGCCGGTCTTATCTTATCCTTAGTCCTTGCGACTTGGTCTTTAGCCTTTAGTCTTTAAGATTCAGTGTAAAACAGGAAAGGGCCGCCTGCGGCGACCCTTCCAGTACAACGTCTCTCAGTAAATCTGGTTCCTGCGGTTACAGGGTGGATTCGATTTCAAAACCCCAAGCTTCCAGCAGGGGCTCTGGGATGTACTTGGAATTCTTGTTCCGGCGAGCCCACTCCCGCAGCCGTGTGGAGCGCAAATATTGGTCGGGGGAGAGCTTATACTCGTGTACAACCTGTTCAAATTCCGTGATGGTGGGAGTAACCGGCCCGATAGGCTCAGGCTTACCCCAGTTGGGATTTCCTCGTCGTTTTGCCATGAAAAATATAACCCTCGAATAAGGCTTCTTGTTATGGTCCGCTAACTTGTTTGATTCCAAGAAGAGCCCAGGGGATTCACCCTTCAGATTCTAGCCCCTCGGCCTTTTGGAAGCTATTGATAATAATAGGTTTTTCTATGTAAGTCAATGGAAAAGTTGGTTCCGACACACGCTTTGGCGTATCCCCTTTGTACGCAGCCACTTGCAGTTGGCTCGGGCGGAACAGATCCCAGGCTATGAATAAATGGATGAACCCTCTGGCTGGCTGCGGACAAAATCGCATTGTGGGCCGCAGCTGCCCTGATCCGTTGATTTTGCGGCCCTTACGGCGCAGCTGAAGCCGTACCCCCTCCAAAACAAAGGTAAGACCCGAGTTTTTCCGCAGCCCCTAAAGGGGCGGCTGATTTCGACGTTCTTACGGCATCGCTAAAGCGATGCCCTGATACGAAAAAAACGATGCCCAGATGCGAAACTGAGTTTTTCAGCAGCCGAGGGCTGGCTCCGTCGGACCTGAGCAGCCGAGGGCGGGCGGTCCCTAGGTCCGCTGTCCCTACGTCGGCTGCCGCTGCGTGGACTGCCGTACAATAGCCGCGATGATTGCGCATCTTCGCGGAAGGCTGCTGGCGAAACATCCGAACCAGGCGATCGTGGAAACTCACGGGGTCGGCTATGAGGTTGCGATCAGCGTGCCGACATTCACGGAAATGCCGGCCGAGGGGGCTGAAGTCGCGCTCCACATCCACACGCATGTTCGCGAGGATGCGCTCAGCCTGTACGGATTTTTGCGGCTGGCCGAGAAACAACTTTTTGAGAAGCTGCTGACCGTCAGCGGGATTGGTCCGACGCTGGCGATCAAGATCCTGAGCGGCATGCCGGCGGACGAGATGGTGGGAGCGATTCGCGGCGGCGACCTGGCGCGGCTGACGCGCATTCCCGGAATCGGCAAGAAGACAGCGGAGCGGATGGTGCTGGAACTGCGCGACAAGCTGCCGGCGCCCGCAGGAGGGTCAGAGATGACGGCGGCGCTGGCTAGCCCGGTGGAGGAGGACGTTATTTCCGCGCTGGTGAATTTGGGCTATCCGCGCGCGGCGGCAGATAAGGCGCTGCTGGCGGCGCGGGGCGGCAAGAGTCCTCAGAGTTTTGACGTGCTGTTTCGCGAGGCGCTGGGAGCGCTGTCGAAGTAACAACGAGTTATCGACGGCGGTAAGTCGCAGCGGGGCTGCGCTCGGTTGGGCAGATGGGGGCACTCACCCCTACGCGTGCGGACTGTCTCGCTTCGCTCGATGGACGGACGAATGCGTCCGTCCCTACGTGTTGCTGGGAGGGTTTTGTGCGCAGACGGTCGGTTCAAATCGCTCTGCTGGTTCTGTGCATCGTGCTCGCGTTCTTCGTGGAGATCCCGCGGCTGGTGGACGAGAGCCAGAATAAGCTGGTGAAGAAGCCGCCTTACACGGCATCGGAGCTGGCTCTGAATCTGCACAAAGAGCTCACCATCGCCGATCTGCACGCCGATTCGCTTTTGTGGGGACGGGATCTGCTGGAGCGCAGCTCCGACGGGCACGTGGACATTCCGCGCCTGGCGGACGGCAACGTGGCCTTGCAAGTGTTTTCGCTGCCCACCAAGAGTCCGCACGGGTTAAACATTGAGAGCAATGAGGACAAGAGCGACGACATTTTCTGGCTGGCAATTGTGGATCGCTGGCCGCCCGCCACCTGGAACAGCCTTACGCAGCGGGCGCTGTATCAGGCGCGGCGACTGCATCAATTCGCGCGTGGTTCCGAAGGCGGCTTCGTGGTGATTGAGAGTTCCGCCGATCTCTCCAGCTACCTGGAACGGCGGCGGCTTAATAGCCGGCTCACGGCCGGGCTGCTTTCGGTCGAAGGGGCGCACGCGCTCGATGGCAAGTTGGAAAATCTTGATGTTTTATATCGCGCCGGGTACCGGATGATGTCGCCCAGCCATTTCTTCGATAACGATATTGGAGGATCGTCGGCGGGAGTTCATAAGACCGGACTCACCGAAAAAGGCCGGGAGTGGGTGCGGCAAATGGAAGCACGGCGCATGATTGTGGACCTGGCGCATGCGTCGACACAAACGATTGATGATGTTCTGGCGATTGCCAAACGTCCGCTGGTCGTTTCGCACACGGGAGCAAAAGGCACATGCGACAACAACCGGAACCTTAGCGACGAGCAGATTCGAGCGGTGGCGGCCAAGGGCGGGCTGATCGGCATTGGGTATTGGGAAACGGCTACCTGCGGCACGGATGCGCGGGCGATTGTGAAAGCGATGCGGTATGTTTCCGACCGGGTGGGCGTGGAGCATGTGGCGCTCGGTTCGGACTTTGACGGAGCGATTACGGCTCCCTTTGACACCACCGGCTTGGTCGAGATCACCGATGCCATGCTGGAAGCGGGGTATTCCGAGCAGGAGGTCCGGATGATCATGGGAGAGAACGCGATGAAGTTTCTGGCGACGAATCTGCCGGAAAAGTGAGGGTGGCGGGCTGCGGAGCAAATATCCGCGGCTCACCGCGGCGGCTGAACAGATTGCTGAAAAACTCGCGGCGCGCGCCGCAGTCTTCCCCCAGCGGCTAAAAAGCCGTCGCTGAAAACAAGCCGCTTATCGCAGCGGTGAACCGCCGCGCCACCCAAAATCAACGCAAGATCGAGTTTTTCAGCAATCTGCGAGGTCGTGCCGGTGGTCGGGCGGGGCCGAGCTGCGCTCGGCTTGGACGGGGCGGAGCCCCGTCCCCACACGAGACACGAGTTAGTTGCCGACGAAGCGGAGATATAGGTC
>JBEKFN010000393.1:0-3798 GCA_050013295.1 Terriglobales bacterium | reverse complement strand
AGATAACCGGCGGCGATGGGAAGCCGCGCCGTCAGCCATTTGCGCTCGTCCTGCCAATGCTCGCTGCCATGGCGCGCCACCAGCGCGTCGTAGTCGAGCGTGTACACTCCGCGGAATCCTTCCGCGATGCGCCGCAGTTCGCGATTGATCTGCCGGATAAGTCCGGACTGGCCCGCGTCGGATTGGCTGTCGAGAATTCCGAGACTTGGAGACGACGGGCGCTCGAGGGCATGAATGATCAGCGCGGCCTGGCTCTGCTTTCGAAACGCGGCGATCCACTGTTCATAGCCGCGAACCACGCGCTCGGCAACTTGCTGCGCCGCTTCCGGCGCCAGATCGGCGAAGTCACGCCCCAGCTCGGGTGCGGCTTGGTCGGTGTGCACCGCCAGCACGACCGCATTGGGCGCGAAGCGATAGAGCGAACTCTGGCCGTCGAGAATGTCCTGCACGTAGGTGTTGAAATCGCCGACGTGAACTTCCAGATCGATACCGTACCCGAAAGCTTCTGCCCGCAGCAGCGGCACGATGGGTTCGACCGTGAACGAGCGCAGAATCGCCAACTTGAATTTTGTAAGAGCGAGTTTGTCGCGCAACTCGTCGAAGCGCGAAATCACGAAGCTCGCCGTACCCGACGCGGGATCGCGCCGCCAAAGTTCGGCCAGACGTCTCCCGGCAATATCGAAAGTACCTTGGGCGATCAGCGCATCGATTTCGGCCCGCAGGTCTGGCGGATTTTGCCCGCCGGGCGTCGGATTGGGGCTCAAATCGGACATCCAGTTAGAAATCAAATCACCGCCCTCAGCGCCTGAAGGCGCTCTCATAACTCGGCACTTTCGACATGCCTGAAGGCATGTCCTGATACGAACCGTACTTGCACCACGAGTTGTTAGAGCGCATTCGTGGTGGGACGCAACCTACTTCGCCTCGGACTTAGCATCGGACTTCGCACCCGGCTTGACATTCGACTCGGCGATGCCCATGCGTCCCTTGTCGGCGATGCGGGCGAGCGGAGTATACGATTTCAGCCAAATCTTGAAGTCGAAATACACCGGATAGAGAAAATTCATGAGACGCACGGACAACGGCGAACGCCGCTCCGCTGGCGGGGTTTCGAGTGGGTATCCGGTATCGACGAGCAAATTGCCGATGCTGCCTTCCACGTCGCGAACCTGCGGCGGAGTGAACATGCGTTTCCAGCGGCCGATGGTGTTCGCTTCAGTCTCCTTGCCGTCGCCGCGAAACGAAGAATTCGGATTGTGCACCGATCCCAGCGCAACCCGCTGAACGCGGTCATAGTCCAGATCGTGTTCAATGAACTTGCCAATGCGCGTCAGCGTGTCGCGTGGATTCTGCACCAGATCCTCGTAATGAACTTCCATGTAATCCGCGCCCAGCGCCCGACCGTAGCGCCGGCCTTTGCTCACGACCCATCGCCAATAAATCGCCGGCACGATAAGCGCTCGCGTGCGGTCCCAGGGCAGCGGACGTATCCAGCCGATGCGGTACAGGGAGGCGGTGACGTCGCGGCCGTCGCGAATAATATGGACGACAAGCGCATCGGGAATCACTCGCTTGATCAACGGAAGATAGAGCAAGTGCAGCGGCGTGGATTCGGCCCAGCGATCGACGCCTTGCTTGCGGGCGATGGCTTCCATCACGATGCGCAGGAAGTCGCCGGCATTGCGGCAATCTTCCATCACGCGCTCTTCGATTTCTTTAGGATCGAGTCCGGTGCGGTGAAACAGCTTGCTGGTGAAGTAGGCGTCGAGCATTTGACGGCGGTTGCGGCGGCTGGCGAGGTTGCCGAAGCGCAGGCCGAGCAGGTTGAAGGCGTTGCTCTCCGCGTGATAGACGGCGAATCCTCCGGCGGAAAGCAGCGTGTGGTAGAGGAACTTGGTTCCGGAGCGCCCGCAACCCAGCACAAACACCGGAGCCTTAGAACGAGCGCCACGAGCGCCCGGCTCTGCCGACTGACCTGTGGGCTGAGTTTCGACGAGGACGTTGGCCTTCTCCATCGCTCGGGATGCGACTCCGGTTGCCGGGACTCTAGTTGCCGGATTCATGACGATCCTCAGGACCGGGCCGACTCGGCCACCTGCACTGAGTCTTCTTCGAGTTCAAGTGCAGACATGTTGGCGAGGCGGCCGACGGCCGTGTGCAACTTCAGCCACAGCTTGCTGCCGAGAAAGGCGTACAGCAAGTTCGTCCCAGAGCGGTGACAGCCCATCAAGAAGATGGGAGCATGCTTGCGATCGCTGGGGCTGGGCGTGGGCACCCTGAAAATCTTATCACGCAATGGAGAGTGAGCCGTGTGAAGCCCTTGTTAGAACGGTGTTACTGAAGTCACCGTTAACTTCTGGACTCTCGGAATAGAGGCACGGCGATAGGAAGTAATGGATATAATGGAGCAAAAGTAGCGGTCGATAGCCTGGCAAAGCCGGCACGGAATCGAGATCAAACAGCAGTGACAGCACGAAAAAACTCACCGGTGTTTGTGATTGGCTGCCACCGGTCGGGCACCGCTCTGCTTTACGACAGCCTGCTCTCCGCCGGCGGATTTCCCCTCTATCACGGTGCTCCATACGTGCATACAGCGCTGCTTCGGATATGTGGAGACCCGTCGGTTCGCAGGAATCGTGAAAAGATGATGCAACTCTGGCTGCGGAGCAAGTCCTTCCGGCGAACTGGCCTCGGCGCAGAGGACCTTCGATCCAAGATTCTGGAAGAATGCAAAAGTGGCGGCGACTTCTTGCGAATTACCATGGGAGAACTCGCTCGTCGTGCCGGCGTCCAACGCTGGGCCGTCTACGATTGTGACAACATCATGTATATACCCACTATCAAGCGCGAGGTTCCCGACGCTCTGTTTGTCCATGTCGTGCGCGATGGCCGGGACGCGGCGCTTTCGATGAACAAACAACATGAAGCACCTCCCCGGTTGTGGGCTCGGGGACGAGCCCTTTTTGCGTGGGCGCTGCTTTGGGAATGGACGGTCCGGAAAGGCAGACGCTGCGGGAAGATGTTTCCGGCCGACTACATCGAAGTACGCTACGAAGATCTGGTTTGCCATCCCGAGAAAACCTTGAGCACGCTGGGAGAGTTTCTGGCCCACGACCTCGACTATGGCCGCATTCAGAAGACTGGTATCGGGCGCGTGGCTTCTCCCAATACGGTCTGGAAAGACGAAGCTGGCAAGGAGGTTTTCAGCCCGATCAACCGGTGGAAAACCAAACTTTCCCAACCGGAGATTGCCGCGCTGGAGGCCTTGATCGGAGACTGTCTGGAGGAGTTCTCTTACCCCCTCACAACCGAGCGTCGCGGCTCCGCCCGCCTTGATCCTGCGCTTAGTCTCATGCGCATTTTTTACCCGCGGTACTTCGAAGCTAAACTGTTCCTGCAGTCCAAGACCGTGGTGGGCCGGCTCGCCAAGGGGACGAGATTGGAACTCACGAATGCTGCCGGCGCATGAAGTCGGCGTTGCATCGAAATTGGTGGTTGGCACGATCATTGGAAGGAAATGATTCCGTCGATTCCACGGGACAAGGTCCCCAGCGTTCATAAAAAAGTCATCTGCACCGTCGGCCCGGCTTCGCTTAAGCCCAGAGTTATCCGACGTCTTCAGACGCTCGGCGTGAGCCTGTTTCGCATCAACCTTTCTCACACGCCGCTGGAGGAGGTCCGTCCGGCAGTCGCCTTCCTGCAGAAGCACACCACTGTACCGGTATGTCTCGACAGCGAGGGGGCGCAGATCAGAACCGGCACATTCGCAGCCGCACCCATCAATCTAAGAAAAAACAG